>JAILCP010000030.1 GCA_024680055.1 Lachnospiraceae bacterium
GTCTTATTGGTATACTTCATGGAATATCCGAAATTTCCCTGGAATAAGTTTCCAAGGTAGGTTGCGTATTGCAACAATAATGGTTTATCAAATCCATAATAGGATCTCATGTTGGCTGCTACTTCTTTTGTCAGTTTGACACTGGTGAATGGATCTCCAGGCATTAATCTTACCAGGAAGAACACAATGGTAATCAAACATAACAGTGATAAAAGTGCAGCGATTACTCTTTTTACAACGTATTTCGCCATATTCTCTCCTTACTCTAACGCGGTTGATAAAACAACAGAGTCTCTGTCTGTTCCACTGAGACCCTGCCGTTAGCTTCATTTTGTTACAAGTTTCTATTCATTTGCAACATCTGCATGTACCCAATCAAGGTTAATTCCGCAGAAATAGAAGTTCAATCCTGTTACATCATCATCAACCATGTAATAAGCATTTCGTGATTGTAGTGGAACAAATGCTCCATCGTCGATGATCAGTTGTTCAGCCTCATGTAATTCGTCCATACGAACCTGAGCGTCTGTTTGTGTCTGAGTATCTTTCAGTAATTTGTCAACCTTCTTGTTTTTGTACTGTGAATAATTGTAGGAAGCATCTGACTTAAATAACTCTAAGTAGCTGTATGGGTCATCATAATCAGCGCCCCATCCACCAAATGCGATTTCATAATCACCCTTTGGTAAAACTTCACCGTAAATCTCACTATAAGTTACCTGGCGGATGTCTACGTTGATGCCAAGGTTCTCTGTCCACTGGCTCTGAAGTACTTCCGCACTCTTCTTACTTGTCTCGGCATCTGTTGTTGTAAGCTCCACTGTGATGTCTGATGCCTTAGATACTCCAAGTTCCTTCATAGCTTTTGCTAAGTAATCTTTTGCTTTCTTCTTATCACCATCCAGTGGGTAAGAATTCAGCTGGTACGCTTCGCCGTAAGTCTTTCCATTGGCCTGTAATCCTGTGAATACCAGTCCGTTTACGGCGTTGTGTACATCGGAGTTTGCAAGTTTGTTGTAATCATTTCTGCTTACTCCGTAGTTTAAAGCAAGACGGAAGTTCTTATTACATACTGCCGGATTATCACTCTTATGGTTGATATAACAATAATCCACATTTCCGTTCATGTAAGTTTCGCTCTTGTCCTGGTAATCAGGAACATAAGCGGTTGGTACCTGAACATAATCAAGATCCCCTGCTTCATACATGGAAAGTTGTGTTTCCGGTTTCTCAACAAAGGACATTTCTACTTTGTCCAGGTTGATGTTGTCCACATCCCAGTAGTTCTCGTTCTTTTCGAAAACGTACTCGTTGTTCTCAGAAGCGGTCAAAATAAATGGTCCGGAATAAACATTCTTGTCAGCGGTTGCCGCAAAATCTGTTCCGTACTCTTCTACCACATCCTGACGAAGTGGAGCATACTGACTGGAGCTTCCGATTAAGCTTAACCAGTAACTAGCCGGTTTTTCCAGAGTAACTTCAAGTGTCTGATCGTCAATTGCTGTTACTCCAAGTTCATCCACGTCAGCCTTTCCCTGCTCCACAGCAAGTCCGTTTTTCAGGTACTCACCAATGAAGGCATATGGAGAAGCTGTCTCCGGATTCAATAATCTCTTCCAGCTGTACTCATAGTCAGCTGCTGTAAGATCTTCACCGTCACTCCATTTAAGTCCATCTCTTAAATGAAATGTGTAGGTAAGTCCATCCTCCGAAACATCCCAGCTCTCAGCTGTTCCGGGTTGCACATCACCTGCGGTGTTACGTACGAGACCCTCTGTAATTGCATGCTGGATCTCATTGTCGCCAATACCGTTACACTTATTTGGATCAAGTGTGGTTGGCTCTGTTCCGATTGCATAACGAAAAACTTTTTCCCCTGAGTTTTCACTTTCTGAATTATCCTGGGCTGCGCCACAGCCAGCTAATAATCCAACTGCCATCGTTGCACATAATAATGTGGCTAATACTCTCTTTTTCATAATAATCCTCCTAACCTTAATGTATTTATAGTAATTATGAAGTATGAAAGTCTGTTTATTATTATTTGAATTTTCACATTATTTGCTACAATTTGCGTTCAATTTAGCACAACCATGTTAAATGTTACCACTACGGCATTTAAAAGTCAATTTAGCGGAACTTGTCAGTATTCACCGTTAGATTATAAAAAATTAAACTTTTTTTCACAATTTGAAAATTCAATTTAAAAAAAGAGCAATTTCACTTAAATATTTTTAAGCGAAATTGCTCTTTCTATTTAAACTTTACTGCCATTTTACTATGGCATTTGCACCTTGACGATGGACGTGTCTTCGTCAAAATTGTTTAAATTATATAAAACCAATACTTTATTAATTTTTTTGGTTTTCATGTACATGGTCATATTACCATTAAAATAACGAAGGTCCACCATGTGGATGGTTTCATAATCATCTACCAAAAACGGAAGAAAACTGTTTGCATAAGAATCTTTTACAATCAACAAATGCTGCCCGTTTTTGTTTCCTGTTTTAATAGTAACCTCATCATCATTACCACCTAAAAAGTATTGATATTTATCTTTGACTTTTAATTTGTCCTCATCAAAAATACTATCTGTCACTTTTTTACCGTTGCTGTGGGACACCTCCACCTTGGACCCCGGCCGGTAGGCTTCAATGGTGTCCGGCTTCATACCAAATGGCAGCACCTTGGAATACAGGGTTCCGTAAAAAGAATCGGTGACTTTATCTGCCTTATATTCCTTTGGCTTTCGTCCCATGGCTTCCTGTAAGGACCGGTAGGCGTAGTACGCACCTTTTTCCGTCCAGTGATGATCTGTTCTATAATAGAGATCTTCCCCTTTATGCTGTAAAAGCTCCTGTGACGGGTCCACCAGAGTTATATTTTCATCGTCTTTAAAATAGGCTGCTGCCTGATCCAATTTTTCCCTCTGGTCATAATCCACCGCCTTGGAAGGCAATTTGTCCTTCCATATGTAAGACGCGGTTGGGGCCAACATAACATAGAACGGAATCTTTTCATTTCGTTTTGCAAAGGCACTTACGGCAAAAAGGTTATTTTCATATTTTTGCTGTGAAAACTCCTGTGGAGTTTTTTTCAACATTAAGGTGTCATCTTTTCCAAAATACACGCCGTTGCCATCCTTCACCCCTGCCAGCTTGCTTACCTGTGTTTTTAAGGTTATGGCCTTTGTTCTTAGGGCAAACTGATCTGTTGCGTAGGAGTCCATTTTCTCCGTGTATTCTCCGGATAATAGGGCCTTGGCTGTACATTTTGGTCGTTCTGTAAGATAGCGATTCTCGTCCGGAGAAAACTTTTTATCCGGTGTTATCATATAACTAACGCATCCTGCTGCCACAATAAGAAAGAAGCAGGCTACAATCAAATAATTCCTTTTCATCTTCTTCCTCCTAAAATCTGAAATACAAAAATGGGTTATATGAGGATCCGATGATAAAACTAATGGATACCACAAATATAAGTATCAAAATCAAATCCTTTACCCAGATATATTTTTCGCTGACTTTTTCTCCCAATTTTCTTGGCAATGTGCTGCTGCAAAGCACACACAGGATAAAAAGTACCAGGTGGGAGCACAGAATGTAGAGGGTGCTTCCGTTTGCAACTCCCGCTCCATTTGCTCCAAACATTGCCGCAAAATACTGCTTTAATTTTCCGAAATCATCACAGGCAAAAAGAACCCATCCCATAACAACCAAAAACATAGTGTAGAGATGACACAGCGCCGCCGGCATTTTGTCCAGATATTTTTTCAGGAGGAACTTTTCGATAATCAGTAAAACTCCGTAATAAAGTCCCCACAATAAAAAGTTGTAAGCCGCTCCGTGCCAGAATCCCGTTAATGCCCAAACGATTAAAAGGTTCAGAATCTGACGTGGCACTCCTTTTCTGTTTCCTCCAAGGGGAATGTACACATATTCCTTAAACCAGGTACTTAAGCTGATGTGCCATCTTCTCCAGAACTCCGTAATGCTTTTTGATATGTAAGGCAGATTGAAGTTCTCAGGGAAGGTAAATCCAAATAACTTTCCAAGACCGATGGCCATGTCCGAATAACCGGAAAAATCAAAGAAAATCTGGAAGGTGTAACATACTGCTCCAATCCAGGCAGTTGCAACAGGAACTCTTGTTAAATCACTGGCAATTAAGCTGTCCCAAATGGCCCCTGCACTATTTGCCAAAAGCACCTTTTTCCCCATACCAATGCAAAATCTCCTGCATCCTTCTGCCACATCATCCATGGTGACACGGTGGTCTTTTAACTGTGTCTCCAAATCAATGTAACGCACAATCGGTCCTGCAACCAGCTGTGGAAAGCAGGTTACATAGGCTGCGAAATCTATTATATTATGCTGTGGTTTTACTTGCTTGCGATACACGTCCAGAGTGTAAGACATGGTCTGGAAGGTGTAAAATGAAATTCCGATAGGTAATGCAATGGACAAGGTGGGAACCACCATTCCCGTAATGGAATGAACGGTGGATAACGCAAGATTTGTATATTTGAAAAATCCCAAAATTCCAAGGTTACCTACAACCGATACGATCATAACACCTTTTGCTGCCTGATTCTTACCTGCTTCCTGAAACTTTCCGATAAGACGACCGTTGATATAGTCAAATACGGTGGAAAACAGCATAATCAAAATGTATTTTGGCTCTCCCCAGGCATAAAAAAGCAAACTGGCAAATACCAAAATAAGATTTTTAAACTTTGCAGGGCAGCAATAATATGCGATTAATGTGATCGGTAAAAAAAAGAATAAAAACGCTGAGCTGCTAAATACCATTTTTCTCTAACTCCCTTTTATTTTATGGTTCTTCCTTCAGCGCCTGATCTGCTACATAATAATCATTTCGACTCTTTTTCTTTACCCGGTACAGTACTTTATCTGCCTCTTCCATGTACATTCCGCAGGTGTCTTCCTCACCCGGCACGTGCCAATACGCACCCTGACTAAGGGAGATATACGGCGAAGCACTGGAATATTCATGCTCGATTTTTTTGTCATAAAGCTTTTGCTTTAATTCTTCGCAATAAGCTTTTACCGTTTCAATAGATAAGTTTTTGTATATGATGATAAACTCGTCACCACCATAGCGACCGGCATATACTCCTGAATGGCGCTGCATGGATTTTAAGCAATCGCCCACCTCTCTAAGGATTTCATCACCGGTCTGATGTCCGTAATTATCATTTACCTGTTTAAAAAAGTCCACGTCCAGCATTTCTACTGCCAAAGGAAGTGTTTGTTCTTTACACTCCTGTAAACTGTCTTCCAAAATCTGCATAATGCGGAATCGGTTATTCAGTCCTGTGAGTGCGTCTCTTTCCGAGCGTGATCTTAGGTTCTTTGCTTCATTTTGTGCCTGCTTGCGACTTCTCTTTTCCTCTTCCAGTTTCAGTCGAAGGGCCATACTTTCACGAAAGCTTTCCTGTCGATTCTGCTCCATTTTCATTGTTAGTTCATAATACAAACTTGTTGAAAGACGGTACTCATTTCCCATTCCCATTTGCTTATAATAGCGGATTTTTAGTTCCACAAGACGTCGACTTAAATAAACGCTGTCAATTTGACGCACCATGGCATCCATGCGCTCAAGCACATTCCAAAAGGAATCCATTTTTCCCACTTTTTGTAAAAAGGTGGTGTAACGAATAATGTCATCGAAAATATCCGGTAAAATGGATATATCTTTTACCATGTCATCAATTTGTTCAATCAGCTTATCCGACTGGCTGATTTCCCCTGCGTAATAGTGAATCTGGGCTCTATAAATCAATGTGCAAAAAGAAAGTGCCTTACTTGGTGACTTTCTTTGCAGTTCCATTGCCTTATGAATACATTCTTTGGCACGATCAACGGTTTTCTCACTACAGTAGCAAGCCGCAATATTAATATAAAGGGCAGCCACTTCCTGATATGCAATGAGCGGTTCATAAGACCCTTCGTTGCGACGAATCTCTTCGCACTTGATTTCAGCCCGCTTAAAACTGTCCAGTGCGTTTTGAAAATCAGAAAAACCAAGATACAAGGTTCCAATATTACAATTGATAAAAACATACAGATCATGCAACTTATGATCCTGGCTGATTTCCAGTCCCTTAAGGTAACTGTCCATCGCCTGTGCAACGCTTCCCTGACCACTGTTGATAATACCCATCATACTGCAGGCTCTTGCTGCACGCTCCCACTGCTCTGTATCAAGTAGCATCGGCAGCGCCTTGCTGTATAAAAGACTGGCATTTTCAGGATCATGGGCAAGATAAAGACACTGAGCCCGGCAATAAATGGCATAGGCCTCAAGCCCCAAATCTCCCTTTTCCAACGCAAGGTCCTGCAACTGCTTTGTATATTTCACAGTGTTTACCGGTTGCATTCCTTTGCCCTGTTCAATGGCATCTATAATCTTTACCGTTTCGTTATCATAGCTTGTAATATTGAATTCGGCCATGAGTTATCCTTTCTTCAACACCTTTTAGACGCAGGTATCTGATTAAAAGTTTCTTAGTTTTTCATTTTGTTTGCCAAAGTGGCAAATTGTTCCAAGGTCAATGCCTCTCCGCGGATAGTAGCAGGGAGTCCCATTTCCTCCAGGATTTTAACCAAATCTTCTTTGGAAATTTCAATACCTCCGTTGGTTAATCCATTTACCAGAGTTTTTCTTCGTTGGTTAAAAGAAGCTCGTATTAACCGGAACATCAACTTTTCGTCCTTTACCTCCACCGGAGGTTCACTGTAACGGGTTAATTTAATAACCGCAGAACCTACCTTTGGCCTTGGCATAAAACAGTTAGGCGGAACATTGGCAATTATTTCCGGATTGGCATAATACTGTACCGCTAGAGACAGCGCGCCATAATCCTTGGTTCCAGGTCCCACCTGCATTCGATCTGCCACCTCTTTTTGCACCATAATGGTGATGCTGTCAAGAGGTACATGACTTTCAAATAACCCCATAATAATGGGGGTGGTAATATAGTAGGGAAGATTGGCCACCACCTTGATGGGAGCTCCCCCATTTTTTTCTTTTGCAAGTTTTTCTATATCTACTTTTAAAATATCCTCATTTATCACTGTAACATTATTGTATGAAGATAGTGTATCGTCTAAAATCGGAATTAAATTCTTATCGATTTCCACCGCCACCACTTCTCTGGCTGCTTCGCACAAATACTGGGTCATGGTTCCGATTCCCGGTCCGATTTCCACCACCAGATCATCCTTTGTAATGTCTGCTGCCCCAATGATTCGGTCAAGGACTGAGGTATCAATCAAAAAATTCTGTCCGTATTTCTTCTGAAAATTAAAATTGTATTTTTGTAAAACGGCAATGGTATTTGCCGGAATTCCAAGTGTTGCCATGAATTATCCTCTACTTCATCTGATATACCCTAAGGGCATTGTTATAAGTTACCTCTTCCACCTCTTGTCCACTGACATTCTTAAGTTCCGCAATCTTATCCACAATGTGTGGAATATAAATGGAAGAATTACGTTTTCCTCTGTGAGGTTCCGGTGCCATATAAGGACAATCCGTCTCCAAAACAATTCTTTCCAGTGGTATTTCTTTTACCACTTCTTTTAACACCTTTGCATTTTTAAAGGTGACCACTCCGCCAACACCAATATGCCAGCCCATTTTTATAAATTCCCTGGCCATTTCCACAGAATAACTGTAGCAATGAATAATTCCGGGATTCTCACGTTTTGGCTGATTCTTTAAAATCTCCATGGTGTCTGCTGCCGCATCGCGAGAATGAATAATTACAGGAAGGTCCAGCTCTCTTGCCAAATCCAGCTGCTTGATAAATTCCACCTTTTGTCTCTCCTGCACTTCCTTTTCCTTATCCCAGTAATAATCAAGACCGATTTCTCCAATGGCTACTACTTTCCGGTGGGCAGCCATACTCCTCAGTTCCTCATAGGTATCCCCTTTGATACAGTCAATTTCACTGGGGTGAACTCCAACCGCAGCATAAATATTTTCGTATTGTTCCGCCAATTTTATACATTCTCTGGATGATTCCATGGTGGAAGCCACGTTTATTATTTTATCTATACCTGCAGAAAAAATCTCCCGTAGGAGATTTTCTCTGTCTTCATTATATTGCTCATCATCATAATGTGCATGTGTTTCAAAAATCATTTAGCCAACCTCTGCACCAGGCTTAATGTCCTTATCTGTGGTGAGAACAAATACATTATCCTCATCATCCTCTGCAGAAAGAATCATTCCCTGGCTTTCGTATCCTGCAATGGTTCTTGGAGCAAGATTTGTAAGTACAATCACATTCTTTCCAACCATTTCTTCCGGTGAATACCATTTCTTGATTCCGGAAAGAATCTGTCTTACCTCGCTTCCAATCTGTACCTGGAATAATAATAACTTCTTACTCTTCTTTACTTCCTCGCAGGAAATCACCTTTCCTACCTGAAGCTGTAATTTTGCAAAGTCATCGTAGGTAATCTGCTCTTTTGCTTCTATGTCCATACCTTCCACATCATTTGCTTCTGTTTCTTCTGACGGTGTTCCATATAACTCTTCCACCTTGGCCATAACCTCTGCCTCGTCAAGACGTGCAAAAAGAATTTCCGGCTTCTCAGTTACTTTGTTGCCGCTTGGATAAAGACCGAACTGATCTAAGTTATCATATTCTCTTGGCTCCACATTTAACTGAGAAAGAATCTTTTCAGAAGTTTCTGTCATATAACTTCTAAGAAGGTTGGCACCAATACTGATGCTTTCGGTTAAGTTGTATAAAACTGTGGCAAGACGATCCTTGGATGCCTCATCCTTTGCAAGTACCCATGGCGTGGTTTCGTCAATGTATTTGTTGCAACGTTTGAACAGATTGAAAATTTCTGTAATGGCATCTGCCACACGAAGTTCTTCCATCTTGGCTTCCACATTGGCCTTGGTACCGGTAACAACAGCCTTTAAGTCCTCATCTACTGCTTCTTTTACACCTTTATCTTCTACCACGCCGCCAAAATATTTGTTGGACATGGAGATGGTTCTGTTCACCAAGTTTCCAAGTGTGTTTGCCAAATCGGAGTTGGTTCTTTCCACCATAATCTCCCAGGTAATGTTTCCGTCGTTTTCAAATGGCATTTCATGAAGTACAAAATAACGTACCGCATCTACTCCAAACATATCCACAAGCTGATCCGCATAAATTACGTTTCCTTTGGATTTGCTCATCTTTCCGCCACCCATAAGTAACCATGGATGTCCAAAAATCTGTTTTGGAAGTTCTACACCAAGTGCCATTAAGAAAATCGGCCAATAAATGGTATGGAAACGAATAATATCTTTACCGATCAGATGTAAATCTGCCGGCCAGTATTTCTTAAATTTCTCAGAGGATTCTCCGTCTGCGTTGTATCCCGGTTTGGTGATGTAGTTGGTAAGAGCGTCAAGCCATACATATACCACATGCTTTGGATCGAATTCCACCGGAATTCCCCAACTAAAGGAAGTTCTTGATACGCATAAATCCTGAAGTCCAGGTAAAAGGAAGTTATTCATCATTTCGTTCTTACGAGCTACCGGCTGAATAAATTCCGGATGAGTATTGATGTGCTCAATTAATCTGTCTGCGTATTTACTCATCTTGAAGAAATATGCTTCTTCCTGAGACTTGGTTACAGGGCGTCCGCAGTCCGGACATTTACCGTCTACAAGCTGTGAATCGGTAAAAAAGGATTCGCATGGTGTACAATACCATCCTTCATAAAATCCTTTGTAAATATCACCCTGATCATATAATTTCTTGAAGATCTTCTTTACCTGTTCCTCGTGATCCTCATCGGTGGTTCTCATAAACACATCATAGGATGTATTCATCATATCCCATATATTCTTAACTTCGCCGGATACCTTATCTACGTATTCCTTTGGTTTAATTCCGGCTTCTTCTGCTTTCATCTGAATCTTCTGACCGTGTTCGTCGGTTCCGGTCTGAAAATATACATCATATCCCTGTTCTCTTTTAAATCTTGCAATCGCATCTGCCAATACAATCTCGTAGGTATTACCAATGTGTGGCTTACCGGATGTATAGGCAATTGCTGTTGTAAGATAGTATGGTTTATTCTTACAATTCTTACACATCACTCATTGCTCCTTTTCTCTATCTCATACAAGTATACACGATAAATGCCACATAAACAAGCAACATCAGTGCCCCTTGCACTCTTACAATTTTTTTGCTCTTTAAGGTAAACCCATATACCAGCAAACTCATTACCGTCATGGCAATCATATCAATAATGTTTTCCATGGTAACCGCCACCGGATGAATGGTGGCTGCCAGTCCAAGAATCAGCAGAATGTTAAAAATATTGGACCCGATCACATTTCCAAGGGCCATATCCAGCTCATTCTTTCTGGCTGCTGCCAATGACGTAGCAAGTTCCGGAAGGGATGTTCCACAGGCTACAATGGTAAGTCCGATTAAGGTCTGGCTCATTCCAAACTGAGCTGCAATTTTTGACGCGCTGTCAACAACAAAGTCTCCTCCAAGCACAATGGCTGCTGCCCCAAGTACAATAAAAATCAGACATTTTATCATTGGCAGGTCCTTAATCTCTTCTTCTGCCTCCCCGGCCTCTTCTTCCAGTACTTTATCTTTATGTTTTCTTGCACTTTGCACCATATAGTATAAAAACAGTACGAAAATCACAAGAAATACAATACCTTCCCATCGATTTAACTTCATTTCCATGAAGCCAAAGGCCAAAAGCAAAATTCCCATAATAATGGAAAAAGGAAATTCTCTTTTCAGTGTGGTGGCATCAATGGTCAAGGGAACAATCAATGCACAGATTCCACATACCACCATCAGGTTAAACATGTTAGAACCAATCACATTACTTACCGCCAGTTCATTGGAACCTTTCAGGGAAGCCGTAATACTGACGGCACATTCCGGAGCCGACGTTCCCATGGCCACAATGGTCATTCCGATAATCATACCCGGTATGTTTAATTTCTTGGCCACAGCTGCGCTGCCTTCCACAAAAAAATCCGCTCCTTTAATTAAAAGCACAAATCCCACAATCAAAATTAAATAATTCATAGTTCCTCCCAAATATCTATCACAGTATTCCTAAATGCTCAAATAATATTTTACATCCCAGCATTATTAAAATCACGCCTCCGATTATAGTGGCTCCCCGTTCGAATTTCATTCCAAACACATTTCCAATGGCTACCCCGCTATAAGAAATAACAAAGGTGGTAAGTCCTATCACCGTAATTGCAGGAAAAATGTTTACCCCTAAAAAAGAAAAACCGATTCCCACAGCCAAGGCATCAATACTGGTTGCAATGGCAAGAAGAAATAACTCTTTTATATCCAGAATGTCATCCTTTTTAATTACTTCTTCCTCTGTTTTCTTATCAATGATGGCCTCGATAACCATTTTGCCTCCAATAAATAATAGGAGGCAAAAAGCAATCCAATGATCGATACTTTCAATATATTTTGCAAATCCTTTTCCCATTGCCCAACCAATCAATGGCATCATGGCCTGAAAACCACCGAAAAACAGGGCAATCAAAAAGGCATGTGCATGGTTGACCTTCTTCATTCCAAGTCCTTTGCATATGGCAACTGCAAAGGCGTCCATGGATAAGCCAACCCCTGTTAAAAACAGTTCTATAATTCCCATGATTTTACTCCTTTTTACCGTTTACGAGCTCTCACCCTCGTTTTGTTTCATTCGTGTAAGTATTAAAAAACTCATGTACGTCCCCTAAAAAGGACATACATGAGTCTCACTCTTTACGATTTGCCAGGCCTACATCAGACCAGGATTGTTGACAAACCACGTAATCTCTTACGCGAATTACTCCCTCATCGGTCACTAAACACCATATTACTAAGTTTTAAGTAGGTTGTCAACGGCTTATTTTCTTAATCTTCCATATAATCCAAGTAATCATTCTCTGAAGAAAATAAAATATATTCGCCATGACATAATCCCATATATCCTTCCGGTACGTTGTATCCTTTCATCTTATCTCCTCCTATCATTGTCTGTTTCTTTGATAGGATTAGTATATAAAAAGAGGCGTACCTTAAATGGGACAGTTGTCATTATTTAGTATCTTAACTGAATACCCTGTTCTTCAATCCACTCTTCCAAATCTGTGGTGGCTTTCTCATCGTACTGGAATTTCACATCAAACTGTTTTACCATCTTATCTTCCTGTTTCTCAAAGCCGTACTCACGGTACATATGGATACGGTCTTCTTCCATATCTTTTACATCCACTTCAATCTGCTGATAACCAATTCGCTGAATTACATCAATCAGTGCCTCTACTGCACGACCGCACACTTCCTCACTCTTAATGGATTCATCCAAAGTGATTCCGATATTACAGCAATCGCGATCCTTTGCGTACATTTCTTTTGCATTCTTTAATCTTGCAAATCCAAGAAGGTCACCATCTTTGTATACACCAAGTAATGCACTTCCCTCGTCATCCAAAACCTTTTCCAGATATCGTTTCTCATCTTCTTCGGATAAATCTGTGCTCTTTCCTTCTGCTGCAAGTAATTTGTTTAAACAACGAAGCGCTGTGGCTGCTTCATCTGCTCTTACACTGTGAAAAGCAATTTTGCTTCCATCTTTTAATATGACATCATGATTTTCGTAATACATGGTATTCCTCCCTTGCGTAATCTTCTTATATTATAGTCACATTTTTTACCCTAAACAAGTATTTTATGTTTGACAAAGCCGTGTTTTGTTTTTATAATGACTTCATATTGTAAAAGCGAAGAACGGAACAAGTAGTTATAAGAAGTGTTCACAGAGAGTTGCCGGCCGGTGAGAGGCGCGTTTCACACTTATAATGAATACATCCGGGAGCAGGGCACCGAAATTTTCAGTAGGCTGTCACGGGAACGCCCGTTATAGCGTTTGTGTCACGTACACGCCGAGGTAATCTTTGCGAGAAGCTTACAAATTAAGGTGGTAACACGGTAATTCCGTCCTTATATCAGATTTGATATAAGGACGTTTTTTTTTGGGAGGAAATAATATGCAAATTTATGAAGAACTTGTTGCCCGCGGTTTGATCGCCCAGGTAACCAATGAAGAAGAAATCCGCGATATGATTAATAACGGTAAAGCAACATTTTATATTGGTTTTGACCCTACTGCAGACAGCTTACACGTTGGCCATTTTATGGCACTTTGCTTAATGAAGCGTCTCCAGATGGCTGGCAATAAACCAATCGCCCTTCTTGGCGGTGGAACCGGTATGGTTGGTGACCCATCCGGACGTAGTGACCTTCGTCAGATGCTGACACCGGAACAGATCGATCACAACATTGCCTGCTTTAAAAAACAGATGGAACGTTTTATCGATTTTTCCGACGGCAAGGCATTAATGGTCAACAACGCCGACTGGCTTATGAAACTAAACTACGTCGAACTGCTTCGTGAAGTAGGCGCTCATTTTTCCGTAAACCGTATGCTTTCTCATGAATGCTACAAGAAGAGATGGGAAAAGGGACTTACCTTCCTTGAGTTTAACTACATGATTATGCAAAGTTACGACTTCTACGAGTTGTTCCAGAAATACGGATGTAACATGCAGTTTGGTGGAGATGATCAGTGGGCTAATATGCTTGCCGGTACCGAACTGATTCGTCGTAAACTTGGTAAGGATTCCCACGCCATGACCATTACACTTCTTTTAAACTCTGAAGGAAATAAAATGGGTAAAACAGCCAAAGGTGCTGTATGGCTTGATCCGGAAAAGACTTCACCATTTGAATTCTTCCAGTACTGGAGAAATGTTGCGGATGCAGATGTTATGAAATGTATCCGTATGTTAACCTTCCTTCCTCTTGAACAGATTGATGAGATGGAAACATGGGAAGGTGCCAAATTAAACGAAGCAAAAGAGATTTTAGCCTACGAATTAACCACTCTTGTTCACGGAGAAGAAGAAGCCAAAAAGGCGCAGGAAGCATCCCACGCATTATTTGCAGGTGGCGGCGACAAAGCCAATATGCCATGTCATACTTTAAGTGCTGATGATTTTAGAGATGGCTCCATTGATATTCTTCAGATTCTTGTTTCCGCCGGACTTGTTCAGTCAAGATCCGAGGCAAGACGTTCTGTAGAGCAGGGCGGTGTTTCCGTAAACGACGAGAAAATCACTGACGTTAAAAAATTATATTCTCAAGATGATTTTAAAGATGAATTCATTATCAAAAAGGGTAAAAAGAAATTCTGTAAAATTGAAGCTTAAATCAAAAGATAGGGAAGGAAATCCAAGGATTTCCTTCCCTAATTAATTAATAGAAACTAAAGACTTACTATAATAGATGCAATCAAAAACACCAGTGCAATCGCTTTCACAGCAATGGATAATCTTACATATCCTGACCATAAAAACTCTTCCTGTCGATGTTGTACAGGTCTTAATGAAAGAATATCAATGATAAAGAAAATAAATAGTAACAGTGTTGGAGCAATCATAAATACAACTTCTTCTCCGCCAACACGTGCTCCCGATATACCCATAAACAACATCCACCGATAAATTGGATATACCAAAAAGGTTAGATTTAGAATCATATCAACGACGCCAATTTTGTTATTCTCCATTTCAATTCTCATATTAACTTCTCCTTTCTTCTAAATCATTCTATTTAAGCCCCTTTTCATTTGGTATCGCCATTATAGCACAGAAAAATTTGTTTTTTTCTTACTTGTCATAAATTGACTATTCCCTTGTAAAAAATTGTCCATTGCCCTTTTTCATCCTGGTGCTTACATATGCAATAATCGAGCATATACCATATATAGTATTAAAATGAAACGGTATGTTTCATCTTTTCGTGTATTTCTTTTCGCTTTGTTCTGCTAATCGACAATATTTCTCCATTGGACAATTCAATGGATTCGTATGCATATTTTTTTACATAAGCTTTATTTACAATGTAGGATTTATGAATACACCAAAACTCTCCCGGCAATTCTTCTTTCACCTCATCCAGCTTCCCGTAAAAAGAATACTCCTTGTCCTTTGTGACAAGCAGAACCTTCCGCCCTTGACTGGCAAAGCACATAATATCATCATAAGAAATGAAATAGATGTCTTTTCCTTCTTTAAACTCAAATCGCTTCTTCTTCTTATCCAGAAGCTTTACTGCTAAATCCAGGTCTTCGCTGATTTGCGATTGAGTGAATGGCTTCACCAAAAAATCCAAAGGTTGTGTTTTAAACATTTCCCGGTCTAAATTCTGATTCGTTGAAATGTATATAATTTCCATGCTATGACCACGAATCTTATTCCTTATAAACTGTGCTATTCCGATTCTATTCATCGTCGGTAATTCTATTTCTAAAAACAGAATATCCAGTTCACACTCCATTTCCAGAGACTCACATAAACTTTCTCCTGAATTCCATATTTTAAGATCAATAGGAATTCCTTTCTCCTTTGAATAGAGCACAATCATATCTTCTAATTCGGAAAATGTATTCTTTCCATCATTACAAATACCTATATAATACACTGATTCATCCCCCCGATGCGAAATATTATAAAACCGTGTCTAACACTTTTAACACACCACACTCTTCGTTGGAAGGTGCCATATAATTTGCCACCTTTTTGATTTCCGGAATGGCATTGGCCATTGCGTAACTGTGTGGTATATAATCAAGCATTTCCAAATCGTTTAAATGATCTCCAAATGCCCATATCTCATCCTTGTCAATACAACAAAGAGTTTCCAACTGTTTCATGGCGCTTCCCTTATTAATTCCCTTGTTTTGTATATCAATCCACACGTCACCCCCAAGGGTTACGTTATAATTCTCACCGTATTTTGGGACATATATGTCGTTCATAATGTCTTTTGCATCTCCATTTGGACAAAATACTGTGAATTTATTTGTCTCTTCTTGCACATCATAGACATTTTTTACCGGATATTGTTTGGAGAAGAATCTGGAAAAGAAATCCTGATACTTCACGCCCTCCACCGGATAATATCCTCCATTTAAAGCGCATATCATAGGAAGACAGCCCGGTGTCTCTTCCAGTACAGTCCTTGTCATATCCTCAATAATGTCTTCTTCCATAAGGCTTTTGTATATCACCTTACCCTTATGTGTGATACATGCTCCGTTGTCACTGATAAAATAAAAATCATCTCTATACTCCGGAAATAACTCCTGCAGCGTGTAACCGGGTCTTCCGCTTGCCACGGCAAATTGAATTCCCGCCTCTTTCATTTTATCTACATAGCTATCAAATAAAGGTGGCAGACTTCCGTCATTCATTAAAAGGGTGTAGTC
>JAILCP010000048.1 GCA_024680055.1 Lachnospiraceae bacterium
AAAAAAGCTGCTAACCGGAATCGAACCGGTGACCTCCACATTACCAATGTGACGCTCTACCGACTGAGCCATAGCAGCTTGTTGAAATGTCAACGAAATAAATATACTATAATTGAATCATTCTGTCAAGGGAATTTTCTAAACTTTATAAACATTTCGAACAATATCTATGTTACTTGGTTGTATCCTCTGTGAGCAGATTCAAAACAGTCTTGTTATAGTTAATGGATTGGGATGCCACCATAATATCAGAAGTGGAGGCAATCTCCTTGGAAAGGTTTTCGCTTTCCTTAAAATCCTTTAATACATCGGATAATCGTTGCTGCAGGTCTTCCTGCTGTTCCTTATCAAGGGAAAGATTGGAAACCGCAATGCCATCCAGATAAACCTTCATAAAACGAGCATAGTCATCGTAGGTTTCTTCGTTCTCATCCTCGTTACGAAGTTTTGATAAAAGCTCTGAAAGAGTATCAAGGAGCTGGGTCTTATTGGTGGTTCCAAGCAGGGAAGAAAGCTGTCTTTCCTGGGAATCGCTAAGACTTAAAATCTGGGAATCATCCGGATCCACCTTGGAAGATGAGGATGTGGTGTCTGAGGATTTGTTAGAGCTGTTCTCATAGTTGGAGTAGTCATTTCCGGAAGCAACGGTCACGCTGTTATATTTATCAGGAATGGAGACACCGTCATTCATATAACCTTTGATTCGTTTAATATAATTCTGAGTCTCTTTAAATGGCGGAACACCACCGTATTTCTTTACATTTCCGCTTCCTGCATTATATGCTGCAAGGGCTAAGGTTGTGTTGCCGTTATAATTTTTTAAAAGTCGGCTGATGTATTTAGCGCCGCCCATAATATTCTGTTCCGGGTCATAGGCATCCTTTACCCCAAGAGATTTGGCGGTGGCAGGCATTAATTGCATAACACCCATGGCGCCGCAATGGGAGGTGGCCTTTGGATTAAAACCGGACTCGGCCTTGGCCATTGCCTTTAATAAATTTACATCCACGTTATATTTGTCTGCCGCTTTTTCGAAAATGGCATCCAGAGAAGTAGTGCTTGACTTGGCTTCTTTTAAATAACCTGAAAAATCTTTTCCTTCTGTGGATTGTGTCGAAGATGTTCCTCGCGCTGCCACTGTCTTGGCAGTTGCATTAATTGCTTGTACGTCCATGTGTCGCCTCCTTTCATCAAAATCCCTTTGTATATCATATCATAATAACAGTATTATAACATAGGATTTGACAAATTCATACAAGTTTCAAAAAGGATATGTTATACTTAAAAGGAATTTGACAAGATGGAGAGATGGATATGATTTATGTATTATATAATCCTCTTGCAAACAACGGGAGAGGAAAAGAAGAGGCAGAAGCAGCCATGATGAAAATGAAGGGGGACAAGGTGTTCCTTGATATTCGAAAAGCCAGAGAAATCCCTTTGTTCTTGGATTCCATGAAGGAAGAAGATGTTCTTGTTATCAGTGGAGGAGACGGAACCCTTCATCATTTTGCTAACCAGTTGCAGGGGTATGAGTTGAAACATAAGATTTATTTTTACCCTGCAGGTTCCGGCAATGATTTTTGCAATGATATTGAATACAACAAGGAAAACGGACCGGTGGAAATCAATTCCTATCTGGAACATTTGCCCTATGCTCAGTTTAAAGGAATACGAAAGTATTTTTTAAACAACTATTCTATGGGAATCGATGGATATGTGTGTGAGAAGGCCGATGAACACCGTAAAAGAAAAAAACAAAAGATCAACTATACATCCATTGCCTTAAAGGGATTGGCCTATGATTTTAAGCCTTCCAGGGCAAAAATCACCATTGATAACAAGTGCTACGAATTTGAGGACGTATGGATGGCACCTACCATGAAAGGCCGGTTTGTAGGCGGCGGAATGATGGTGGCTCCAATGCAGGAGCGAAGTGCAAAGGACCACAGCTTAACTTTAGTTGTGGTGCATGCAAAGCATAGAAGCCGTTTGTTGTCGATTTTTCCGAAGATTTTTGAGGGAAAACACGTGGGATATACAAACTACGTAAGCTTTTTTAACGTAAAGCATGCAAAGGTGGAGTTTGACAGACCTATGCCGGTGCAAATCGATGGGGAAGTTTATTTGAATGTGAAAGAATACGAAGTTTTCGCATAGAGGGGAAGAACTATGAATAAGGAATTAACGAAAAAATGTGTGATTGTGATATTGCTTTTGGCAATCAGCGTGTTGTCTTTTACCAAGGTTGCATCCTACGCATCCAATCCGGAGAACCACAAGAAAGCCATTGAAAAGCTGGATGAAAAACGTGATGTGGTGTTAAAAATGACGGCAGCCTCCACAGGAACCGCAGTGGCAATTACATTGCTTCCCGGAGATACAGCAACACCCATTGCAGAAAAGATGACGGATTTAAGTGGTTATTTTCTTGTGATTTTAGGAGCGCTGTTTCTTGAAAAATATATGCTGACTTTATCCGGGCTGGCTGCCTTTAAGGTGCTGGTGCCAATGGCTTGTGTTTTGCTTGGAATAAGACTTTTTTCTGATAATTCGGTGTGGACAAAGCTGGCAATTAAGGTGCTTGGTCTTGCCGCTGCCATTTTACTTCTTGTGCCAACCAGTGTGGCCATGATGAATGTGATTGAAGATACCTATGACGTGGCGGTAACAGAGGTGGATGATGTGTCAGAGGAAGTTTTGGAGGAAGACATTAAAGAAGACACCAAAGAGGAAGCTAAAGAAGAAGTTAAAGAAGATGCTCATTGGTACGACTCAGTGCTGAATTTTGCTGAAAAGGTAAAAGACAAAGCCAATGATATGAAGGATAAGGTGGAAGACACCGTCAGTGCCATTGACATTAAGAAAATCACAAGCAGTGCAGAAGAAGCTTTAAATCGTTTTATTGAAGGAATTGCAGTGATGATTGTAACCTCTTGTGTGGTTCCGGTTCTGGTATTGGTATTTTATGTATGGCTGATTAAAACCTTTCTGTCTGTGGATATTCACGTGGAAGGTCTCCAAAAATTGAGAATCGCAAAAAAGAAAGAGGATGGGAAATTAGAAGGATGATGGTATGAAAATAGGCAAAGAGATATTTGAAGAATGCAGACGTGAAATCATTAAAATGGAGTTTCTCAAACGCAACGGAAAAAGTGAGGAGGAACTTACTGCCCAGCGTGAGAGAATCAACGAAAGTTTTGCAAATGCGTTGTTATCCAAGGAATACCTGGATAAAATACAGAATTTGAAACATCGGGAAGAGGAACTTTACAAGGAAATACCTTATTTATTTGACGGTATGCCAACAGAACCCATGGATGTAATCATCTACCTGATAGAGCCTTTGTGTGCCCTTTTGACCCGCTTTGGAGGGGCTGAACTCTCGGAAAAAGAAGTGGACCTGTATCAGATTCTGGTGGATCGCTTTCGGGAAGCCCTTTGTGAAAAAACCACGGCAAAACTTGGTATGGATGAATCTTTAAATGTACGATGCCTGTTTGAATGTGAGTTTTTGGATCTGGTAATAGATTATATAAAAGACATTCGATTTTTTTACGATAAATACCAGGGAGAACTAATATTTAAGCATCTTCGTATGTTGAACAATTATCTTCATAATATTTTATGCCATATGATTTTTGAGGAGTATCCTTTTTATTGCTGTGAAACCTCAGAATACATTCAAAGAAGAATGGTGGAGGATGCCTTTGTTCACTTACAGGAGATTATTCCAAAATCCATTCTCTCCAAGGGATATGAGGAGAAGGATCGACTTTTGGATGAAAAAAGAAAAGGGGAGCTTCTTTCTTTTTACGGAATAAAGCTGTGTGACATGCCCTTTGCCAATTTGAAAAATTTAGAAAAGCTTCGCAGAAAGCTCAATGCAAAGATTATACATAACTGCTTATACGATTATGACCCGGATCGGGTGGTGATGAATAAGAAGCAGGCGGTTTTAACCTACAAAATCATGAATCAGAATTTTGAAAAAATACCTCACATGAATGATGAGCCAAAGAGCTTGTTTTTTGACGAAAGCTTTTTTGAGTTGGAGGAAGGTACCGGTTCACAGGTAGCCATTCAAAGTTTGATGGATTTGGAAGCCATTGCCCAGCCCCGCATCGATGATGCATTGGAGGATGGAAATATTAAAAAACTCCAGGGTTATCGGGATATGTGCACCAGGCTTTTGTGGAAGGTATTGGTATATACGTAAAAGATTGTGTTTATTTCAAAAAGTTGTTGTAAATCCAGCCGAATTGTGATAATATTAAATTCGGTTGTGATTCAACTAGCCGGCGTGGCGGAATGGCAGACGCACCAGACTCAAAATCTGGCGATGGCAACATCGTATGGGTTCAAGTCCCATTGCCGGCATTCATTCATAGAAGTTCTGCTAGAAGAATTTTTATGAATTTTTAAAATCAAAAGAGCTGTTGTTTTGTTTTTCATAATGAGGTATTGGAAACATGAAAAAAAGAACTCATTTTGCTTTATCCAGACAGATTCTCAGAGACAATTGTCATGATCTCACTCCAATGGAGGCAGCGCTTTACTGCTTTGGGTCCATTTTCCCGGACTGTTCACCACTTTGTTTAATCAGACCCCACAAATTCAACATTACACATTATAAAACAAAAAAGAGAATGGTAAAATTACTTAGCGGTAAGAAGAATAACCTGGCAGATTGTTTTCGTCTTGGATGCTTAAGCCATCACGTAGCAGATTATTTTACTGCACCACATAACCGCGAAGGGGTTGCCGGTTTTTGTATGGATCACAGAGGATATGAAAACAACCTTCATCTTTTCTTTAAAGAACAGATGGAGAAAGAAGGGGCAACAGTAGAAGAGCTGGATATGTTGGGAATTGAATTTTGGAAACAGATGTGTTTGAAACACCAGGAATATATGGATATTATCAGGGAAGAAGAGAGTTTTGATACTGACTATGCATTTATTCGTGAACAGAATTTAATGCTATTTATGATTTATATGAGAGTTCGTATGCAGTGTGCCAATCGACGTGTTGTATACGCATAGAAAAGGAAAGATATCGTTCTGTCTTGGTTGACAGAACGATTTTTTTGCTTAAAAATGGTAATATAAAAATTCGGACGGTAAAAAATGGAAGAGAAGCTGAAAAAGGCAGGGGACGTTGCCATTGTGGCATGGTACATTCTTTTAATTACCCTGTTTATGTATTACATTGAAAATAACTATTTTAATATGTTAGAGGCCAAATCTCGGGTGGTGCACCTTGGAATGCTTGCTTTTATAGGAGTCAGCACACTGATACTTCTGATGAAGCTTTTATACGTTCCGGTAAATGAAACCATAAAAAGCTATGTGGCAAGGCTTACCCTTTTGGATTATGGGGTGTTGTTGTTTGCACTGGCAGCGATTTGGTCCAATGTGTTTACCGATTACAAGGAGGCTGCCCTTTATGGCAGTTATGGCTGGAGCGTTGGAACCTTGTGGATTGTGGGACTTTGTTTTACCTATTTCTTTTTGTCAAATCACCATGGGTTTAATGCTGGCTATCTTTATCTGGCGGCAGTTTGCGTGGGTGTGGAACTTTTGTGGGTCTGTGTCAACGGATTTTATGTGGATCCATTGGGGATGCATGAAAGACTGGCGGCTGTGGATTATCCAAGGTATGTGGGAAGTATTGGAAATACCAACTGGTATGTGGGGTTTGTAACCATGGTGTTGCCATTTTTCCTTTTGGGAGCAGAAAAGGTGGATTCGCTGCAAAAACGACTGGGACTATCCATTCTTCTTATTCTTGCAACCATAAGCGCAGTCACCATTAACTGTATGGGAATTTATCTTGGTTTTGGAGCGGTGATGGCTGCATATCTATGTTATAGCTTTTCTACAAAGAGACGGCTGGAACTGGCCATGGAAAATATTGCCGTTATGGGAACCGGTCTTGGGATACTGGCCTTGCTGGCAGATCAGTTTGCCATGGTGCAACTGGATTGGGCCAATGAACTTCTGCTAAAACCCTATGTTTTTGGAGTGGTAATTGTGGTGGCCCTGGGAATGGATGGATTCCTGAAAAACCGGAAAGAAGAAACCTATGAGAAATGGAAAAAATTGTACCTGACGCTGTTTTGTATCATACTCTTTTTCGGTGGGGCCATAGTGCTATACACCCAGGTGAAAACCTTTGATGATTCCTGGGGAACCAATCGAGGCGGCATATGGAAGGTGGCGATAAAAACCTTCCTGGATTTTCCTTTGATTCAAAAATTATTTGGCGGAGGAACCGGTTGTTTTGGCTATTATTATTTGGAACTTACAGGAAGTGACTGGGTGAGAAATGCTCACAACGAATATTTGGAATTCCTTGTAACCACAGGAATTGTGGGAGGTATTTCCTATGTGGGAATTTATGTTGGTGCATGGATGGAAGCAGTAAAAAGAAAAAATCTACTTTCCACCATAGCCGTACTTTCCTTGACCGGATATGCAGCACAGGCACTGGTAAATAATCCTCAGGCGTTGAACGGAGCAGTTTTTATCAGTATTTTGGCCATGATAAAATGGAAACAAGCTTTCTGCTTATTGTGAAGCCTATGATGCATACGAAGCCAATCCATGTGAAGAAACAGGAAAGAACTATTTGGACAGTGATTTTGAATTGCACGCCATGATTGTGCATATGTCCGGAAATATTTTGTATGAAGAAATCTACCAGATGGTTCAAAAGTTGATACGAATGCACATTACGGAGCTTTTTAACGAGCGAATCAAAGTGAAATATGAGGATACCAACAACTATAAGGAATTGCACATTGATTTATGTGAGGCAATTCTTTCAAAAGACAGAACGGCAATCAAAGATTCATTAAACCGGTTGCTGAATGTTTCTTCTGCAGAGGAATATCTGTATGGAATTTCTTAAAGGGTTTTATATTGGCAGAAAACGAAAAAGGGATGTGGCTTTCGATGATTATATCATGGAAAGCCACATCCCATTTATTATGTTTAAATTATCTTCTCTTACTCTTTCTGGTACCTTTGCCCATTCTAGACTCCTGACCGGAATGATAAGTACGAATTTGAGTAGGTGCAGCTGAGCCTTCACGAGCAAGACGTTTCGCACGTTCGTCTCGAACAGTATCACGAACATCACGCAAATTCATAATCAGTTCTCGACTATTATCGTTGGATGATGCTTTTCTTACTGCCATATGAAAACCCCCTTTGCCGAAGAAATAAATTGTTTGTTCTATAAGTTATATCGACTATAATTTACTGTAATTTTAGCATAAAAGTTTGAAAATTGCAAATTTATTCGTAACACTTCATACTAAAGCCGGTTAATCCGTTTTCTTCGCTAATATTAAGGTTTAAGTAGTGTTTGTAGTCCGTAATATAGCTGTAGTGGTAGAGGCCTTCTTCCAAATCGTGGGTAAAAGGAACCGTTGGATCGGAATAAGCCAGTGTCACGTCAATAATGCTGTCCTTCCAGCGAATGCCGCCCGGAAGTGAAAGGGATGGTTTCTTTTTGGTATTGGTAATATCAATATGAATGGCGTAGACCATGGCCTCTTTTACCGAAATATTTACATCGTATGGGTTATAAAGCCCGATGTCCAGTTTGTAGTCCACCTTAGGGTTGGTTAACACAATGTTGTCTGTGGTCCGCTGTCCCGGTGTCAGTTTGAAATCCTCATCCAAATCGTAGTCTGCAAGGTCAAAACTCCAGTCATCCATAATTCTTGCATAGGAAAATGGAAGGGAGTACACCGTTCCGTTTAAACGAAAGACACTTCTTTTATAGGTACTTTGTTTCACCTTGATTTTGGCATCTTTCTGAGCCTCTTCTTCAAGCGCCTCCTTTGAGGTGTCCGGGGTCTTTTTTTCTTCTTTCTTTTGTTTTTCTTCTTTTTCTTCTTTGGTGGTTTCTTCTTTTGTATTTTGATGTCTTACTTCCTGCTCCTTTTTACAGCCCATCAATGAGAGTGAAAGGGTTGCCAAAAGCAGGAAAAGAATTGCTTTTCTCTTCATTGTATCCTCTCCTAAAAAACTCAATTTGCAACTTATTATAAATCAGAATCTATATGCTGTCAAAACAGGAGATTTGTCTTTTCTATTGAATTCAATTAGTGTAAAATGAGTGTTAGAGGTGTAAAAATGGAAAAATTAGTTTTAATTGACGGTCACAGCATGCTAAACCGTGCTTTTTACGGTTTACCGGATTTGACCAACAGTGAAGGATTGCATACCAATGCGGTTTACGGATTTTTAAATATTTTATTTCGAATTATCGAGCAGGAGAAGCCGGATTATCTTACCGTGGCCTTTGACGTACATGCTCCTACATTTCGACATAAGATGTTTGACGGATATAAAGGAACAAGAAAACCTATGGCAGAGGAATTAAGACAACAGGTTCCCCTTATGAAGGAAATGCTTCATGCCATGGGTGTTTGTGTTGTGGAAAAGGAAGGTTATGAAGCGGATGATGTGCTTGGAACCCTGGCATATAAGGGGGAAGAACAGGGCATGGAAGTAAGACTGATCTCCGGAGACAGGGATATGTTGCAGCTTGCCACAGACCACATCTGCATCCGAATACCAAAGACAAGAAAAGGGGTTACCACCATCGAAGACTATTTTGCCAAAGATGTGGTGGAACTGTATGGTGTAACACCAAAAGAGTTTATCGATATGAAGGCTTTGATGGGGGATACCTCAGATAATATCCCGGGAATTCCGGGAGTGGGAGAAAAGACAGCAGGAAAGCTGATTGCCACCTATCACAGCATTGAAAATGCTTATGAGCACAGGGAAGAAGTGAAACCAAATAAGGCAAAAGAGTCCTTGAGCAACTTCTACGATCAGGCGGTGTTAAGCAAGGAACTGGCCACCATTATTACGGACTGTCCTTTGGAGTATCGCTTTGAAGATGCGAAATACCACGATTTATATACCCCTGAGGCATATAAGATGTGCAGACGGTTGGAATTTAAGAACTTACTTTCCCGTTTTGAAACAGCACAGGTGGAAGTGAAGAATGAAAGTTCCTATCAGGAAGCCTTAACAGAAAATGAACTGGAGAATCTTGTGCAGGAGGCAAAGGGAAAGAAGATTGCCCTTATGCTTTACGGAGACCCGGATATTATGGTGCTGCTCTGTGAAAGCCGTGGAGGATGTTTTAAAATTACCGACCGGATTTTTGCAGAAAAGCAGCTTCAGCTTCTTTGTGAAAGCGCAGCGACCATTGTGGCCTTTGAGGGCAAGAAACTGTTAAAGTACCTTGGTGAAGAACAGGTGGAGCTATTACGCAAAGAGAAAAAGCTTCTTGACATTAGTGTGGCTTCCTATCTTTTAAACCCTCTTCTTGGAAATTACACCTATGACCAGTTGGCGTCAGAGTACCTCTCTGATGTGATAATGACCAAGGAAGAGCTTCTTGGAAAACATGAGATTTGTGATGCTTTTCATATAGACCGTGTAAAAGGAAAGAAGGACCCTCTTTTAACAGAGGAGCATGCTATAAAGGCAGCACTTTTTGAAACCGGTGTAACTTATAAATGCTATGAGGCGGTTCTTGAAAAATTAGACCAAGAAGGAATGATGGAGCTTTATTATGATATGGAGCTTCCATTGATATACGTTTTGGATGAAATGGAGAAAAACGGCATCAGTGTCAATGCCGGGGCATTAAAACAATACGGGGACAATCTGGTGGATCGGATCACGGAATTGGAACAGAGCATATATGAAATTGCAGGAGAAGAGTTTAACATCAATTCACCAAAACAGCTTGGGGTCATACTTTTTGAAAAGCTGAAAATGCCTAACGGAAAGAAAACCAAAACAGGGTATTCCACAGCCGCAGACGTACTGGAAAAACTGGAAAAGGATTACCCCATTGTAAAACAAATATTGGAATACAGAACCCTGACCAAGCTAAAATCCACCTATGCAGATGGATTGGCCAATTACATTGGAGAGGATCAAAGAATCCATTCCACCTTTAATCAGACCATAACAGCCACCGGACGCATCAGTTCCACAGAGCCGAACTTACAAAACATTCCAATTCGAATGGAGCTTGGTCGACTGATTCGTAAGGTGTTTGTACCAAAAGAGGGATATGTATTTGTGGATGCGGATTATTCCCAGATTGAGCTTCGACTTTTGGCTCATTTGTCCGGGGATGAAAACCTGATTCAGGCATTCAGACAGCATATGGACATTCATGCCACCACAGCCTCTCAGGTATTTCATGTGCCTTTTGAGGAAGTGACGCCGGAACTGAGAAGAAATGCCAAGGCAGTGAACTTTGGAATCGTATACGGAATCAGTGCTTTTGGTCTTAGCCAGGATTTGGATATTTCGGTAAAAGAGGCGGCAAGCTATATTGAAAGCTATTTTGCGGCTTATCCAAAAATCAAATCCTACCTGGATGGGCTTGTGGAAGGAGCCAAGGAGAAAGGCTATGCCACCACCCTTTACCATCGGAAACGTCCAATGCCGGAGCTTACCTCCAGTAACTTTATGCAGCGTTCCTTTGGAGAACGAGTGGCCATGAATGCGCCGATTCAGGGAACAGCAGCGGATATAATGAAACTTGCCATGATTCGTGTAAGCAACCGATTAAAAGAAGAAGGCTTACAATCCAGATTGCTGGTTCAGGTTCATGACGAATTACTGATTGAAGCACCTCTGTCAGAAAAGGAAACCATATATAAGGTTTTGGAAGAAGAGATGACAAGGGTGGCAGACCTTCTGGTGCAGCTGGAAGTGGACGTACATGACGGACAGGATTGGTATGAGGCGAAATAACATGGTTATTGGAATTACAGGAGGCGTAGGTACCGGAAAAAGCGTGGTACTTACCTATTTGAAGGAGAATTATAACGCAACTCTTTTAATGGCGGATGACATTGCAAAAGAATTGTTGGCTCCGGGAAAAGAGGCTAATATCAAGGTGAGAGAGATCTATCCCGCAGACCTTTTTACCCCGGATGGAGAAATCAAACGTAAAGAAATGGCTCATTTTATCTTTCATCATCCGGACAAATTAAAAGAGCAAAATGACATTGTGTTTCCCATGGTGAAGCAGTACATTAAAAACGCCATAAAAGGGGCAGATGGCCTTGTTGTGGTGGAGGCAGCAGTGTTGATTGAAGAACATTACGATGAAATTTGCGATGTAATGTGGTATATTTATTCTAGATGTGAAAATCGAAGAGAACGATTGAAATGTAATCGCGGATATTCGGATGATCGGATTGAGGCCATGATGAAATGTCAATTATCGGAGGACGAATTTAGAAACCACTGTCAGGTGGTAATAGATAATGATGGGGAACTTTCGGATACCTATCAGCAGATTGACATGCAAATGAAAATGCTAAGTGAGGAGAAGTAAGGAATGCCAAATACACAGGATTCAAAAGAGAAAATTGTTTTCGGACTGGATATCGGTACGCGAAATGTGGTTGGTACCGTGGGATATCGTGGAGATGACGGCTTCCATGTGTTGGCCATGTGCAACGAGGAGCATGAGACAAGATCCATGCTGGATGGTCAGATTCATGATATCGGAAGAGTTGGTAAGACCATTTCCAAGGTTAAAACACAATTGGAGGCAGCAATTGGTCAGCCTTTGACCGAAGTTTGTATTGCAGCCGCAGGTCGTGTGTTGAAAACCGAAGAAATTGAAGTGGAATATGAATTTCCGGAAGAAACGGTAGTTACCGATGAAGATATTCATAACCTTGATATGATTGGAGTGGAGACAGCTCATCATAAATTAAACGAAGAGAACGATACCAAGTTTAAATTTTACTGTGTAGGTTACTCTGTGGTTCGTTACTATCTGAACGGGGATCCGATTTCCAATCTGGAAGGACATAAGGCAGATGTGATTTCCGAATGGATTATTGCCACCTTTTTACCGGAAGATGTGGTTGACGGATTGTATTCTGCAGTGGAGGCAGCAGGACTTCAGGTTGCCAACCTTACCTTAGAGCCGATTGCGGCAATTAATATTGCCATTCCTGAAGCGTTTCGTCTTTTAAACATTGCCCTGGTGGATGTGGGAGCCGGAACATCGGATATTTCCATTACAAGAGATGGCAGCATTATTGCATATGGCATGATTCCTCACGCAGGGGATGAGCTGACAGAATTAATTGTACAGCATTACCTTGTAGACTTTAAAATGGCAGAGCATATGAAGTTGGCATCCAGCTTTGATGAAGAAATTACTTTTACCGATATTATGATGCTGGAGCATACCGTTCCGGCACAGGAGATATGGGAACTTTTAGATCCTACTGTGGAAAAGATTGCAGAAGAAGTAGCACAAAAGATTATCGAATTAAACGGAAATAAAACCATCAGTGCCTGTTTTGTGGTGGGCGGTGGAGGAAAGATCCACGGATTTACCGAAAAACTGGCAGAAAAACTGGAGGCTCCAAAGGAGCGAGTGGCGCTTCGTGGAGAGGAAGTACTGCAAAAGGTTCATATGGAGCAGGAAGGCATTAAGAAAGACCCGTTGATTGTTACACCGGTGGGTATTTGTCTGAACTACTATGATCATAAAAACAACTTTATCTTTATCCGATTTAACGGAGAAAGAATCAAATTATACGATAACAACAAGCTTACCATTTTGGATGCGGCATTGGCAGCAGAATTCCCAACAGAGAAGTTGTTCCCTCGCAGAGGTAAAACTGTCAACTATACTGTGGACGGCAAGCCGAAAATGTCTCGCGGCGAGGCGGGAGAGGCAGCTATTGTAAAAGCCAACGGAAGAGTTACCAGCCTTTCCGCACCGATTTATGCCAATATGGAAATTGAAATCGAAGCATCCACGGAGGGTGAGATTTCCAAGTTTACCATAGAGGATATCAGTGAATTCACTTCCGAGGATATGGCATTTATGGTGAACGGTAGACAGGTGATTTGCCCGAAATTGGTGGAAGTCAACGGAAAACTGGAGTTACCGTCCTACGAAATTCAGGACGGAGACGAAATCATCCTGAGAAACTACTACACGGTGGAACAGTTGCGCGACTTTATGGATGTGGAAATTGACACAGATCGGGAGATTTTGGTTAACAATGTTCCTGAGACTTTGGATACCTTTGTATATGAGAATTTCTCTGTAAGCTGGACAACAGTGGGAACCCAGGTACATTACGACGAGGCGGTAGAAGAGGCTGCTGAGTCTGAAGAGGCAGATGAGGTTGAAGTAGTAGAAGAAATCGAAGAGGTGGAAGAGACCCAAGAGGTGGAAGAGACCCAGGAGGTGGAAGAGACCCAGGAAGCTGACGAAATCCAGGAAGCAGAAGAAACCCAAGAGACTGCAGAAGAGGAAGAAGAGGAAGAAGAGGAAGAAGAACCAATCGACGAAGCCACTTTACTGAAGCAGTTTGAAGAGCAGGATGATATGGCATTTGACGGATTTAAAATGCCGGAAGACAAAGAAGAGGATGACATTGCACCGACACATCAGGGCCTGATGATCAGCGTGTCCGTAAACGGAAAAACCATTCACTTAACCGGTAAGACAGACTACATGTACGTGGATGTGTTTGATGAAATTGGATTTGACACAAGTGCATCTAATGGACGGAGCCTGATTACCCAGTTAAACGGACGTAGAGCCAACTTTACAGAGTCCATAAAAACAGGGGATGTCATTGAAATTTATTGGAAAGAGAAAGAATAGTTTTATGAGATTGTGCAGTATTGCAAGTGGAAGCAGTGGTAATTGTGTATATATCGGAACCGATGATACCCATCTTTTGGTGGATGTGGGCATCAGTGCCAAAAAGGCTACCTGTGGCATGGAGAAACTGGATGTGGATCCTTCGCAGCTGCAGGGAATTTTGGTGACCCATGAGCATGTGGACCATATTAGCGGTCTTGGGGTGTTTTCCAGAAAATACGGAATTCCCATTTACGCCACAAAAGGAACCGCCAAAGGTATTTTGGAATATAAGAGACTTGGAAAGTTTGATGAAGGGCTTTTGAACATTATCAATGTGGATGAGACCTTCTCTTTGGGGGATATTGATATTGAACCTTTTTCCATCTCCCACGATGCCAATGAACCATGTGCGTTTGTAGCATCTTCCAAAGACGGAAGGGTGGCGGTGGCCACAGATATTGGAGTGTATTCCGAATATACCATAGAGCATTTAAGCAATCTGGATGCGGTGCTTCTTGAAGCCAATCACGATGTGAATCTGCTTCAGGTAGGTGCTTATCCTTATTATTTGAAACAGCGCATATTGGGAGATAAGGGGCATTTGTCCAATGAAAATTCCGGAAGACTTTTGAATCGTATTTTACACGATAATTTTAAGGGCGCTTTGCTTGGTCATCTTTCCAAGGAAAACAATTATGAGCGACTTGCCTATGAAACTGTAAAAATGGAAGTGACCATGGGCGAGGGAAAATATCGTGGAGATGATTTCCCGATTATGGTGGCAAAACGCGACGATTTATCAGATATTATCTACATATAAATTATGGGGCCGATTGGCCCCATTTATTTTTTCTTTAAAAAGGTTGCCCGTTGAATGGAGTCCTGTCCGAATTTGGAACGAACCTCATCAATGGCACTGTCTAATTTTTCCAGCTTTTCATGTTGTTCTGAATGGAACAAATCATATTGGTAGTTGGAATCATCGGTGGCCTTTGAAGTGCTGACGCATAAAAGGCGAATCGGTGATCCGTCGTAAAGACTGTCAAATAACTTGCAGGCTGTGGTGTAGATTTCATCGGTTACATCCGTGTGGGAATAGAGCGAAGTCTGTTTGGAGTGACTCTCAAAATCCGTGTTTTTGATGGTAACGGAAACCACACTGATTTTCATTTTGTCCTCCCGAAGCCTTGCCCCTACAGTTTCACATAGGCTTAAAAGAATCTCTTTTGCCAAAGCGGGATCGGTGCAGTCCTTTGACAGGGTGGTGGAGTGACTGTAGCCTTTATTGGTGGCTTCTCTGGTAAAATGGGTGTCGTCACAGATACCGTTGGCATATTGCCAGGCAGTCTGGCCCTGCTTTTTCAGATGGGAGGATAAAAGCTGAGGGCTTGAGGTGGCCAAATCTTTTATGGTATGAATTCCCAGACGGTGCAGGGAAGCCGCAGTGCTTTTACCAACAAAAAGTAAATTCTCCACCGGCAGAGGCCACATTTTTTCCTGGATTTCGTCAGGAAACAGGGTGTGAACCTTGTTGGGCTTCTCAAAGTCTGAGGCCATTTTTGCCAAAAGGTAATTGGTGGAGATACCGATGTTTACGGTAAAACCATAGGATTGATAGATTTCGTTTTTTAATTTGTAGGCGAAATCAATGAGATTGCCATATAGCAATTCGGTGCCTGTCATATCGCAAAAAGCCTCATCAATGGAAAACTGATCCACGGTTGGGGCATATTTTCGCAGATGCTCCATAAGTAATCTGGAGTTTTCTGCGTAAAGATGATAGTTGGGTGCAATCAAAAGGGCATCCGGACATTTTTTTAGCGCAGATGCAATGGGTTCTGCAGTTACAACCCCCATTTTCTTGGCCGGTATGGAGCTGGCAAGTACAATGCCATGGCGGCTTTTAGGATCCCCGGCAATAATAGAGGGAACCTTTCTTAAATCTTCTGAAGACGGATCCATACGTAAGCGAAAGGCTGCTTCCCAACTTAAAAATGCAGAATTGACATCAATATGATAAATAACCGGTTCCGGCATGTTTGACCTCCTCCTTGGTAAAGTTGTTGATATAAGTATACACTTTTTCAATAAAAAATGTGAAAAAAAGAAATAGTATCCATGATAGTCTTTGTGATAAAATGAATAGGTGTGATTTTCAGATATTAAGGAGAGTATTATGAGAGCATTATCAATTGAAAAAGAACTTAAGGAAAACAGCTATCCCGGAAGAGGAATTATCCTTGGGAAGACTTCTGACGGTAAGAAGGCAGTAAGTGCATATTTTATCATGGGAAGAAGTGAAAACAGCAGAAACAGAGTTTTTGTTGAGGACGGAGAAGGTATCCGTACACAGGCATTTGATCCATCCAAGTTAACAGACCCAAGTTTAATTATTTATTCACCGGTAAGAGTTCTTGGAAACAAGACCATTGTAACTAATGGTGATCAGACCGATACCATTCATGATTTGATGGGACAGGGAAAGACTTTTGAGGAATCCCTTCGTACACGTGAATTTGAGCCGGATGCGCCAAATTATACACCACGTATTTCCGGTATTATGAAGATTGAAGAGGGAACTTATAATTATGCAATGTCCATTTTGAAGAGCAACAATGGAGATGCATCTTCCTGTCACAGATATTCTTTTGCGTACACCAATCCAAAGGCCGGAGAAGGGCATTTTATCCATACTTACATGCATGATGGAAATCCATTGCCAAGCTTTGAAGGTGAACCAAAGTTAGTGGATGTAAAAGATGATATTGATGAATATACAGAATTATTATGGTCAAGCTTAAACGCAGATAATAAGGTTTCCTTATTTGTGCGTTATATTGATATTGCTACAGGCAACTATGAAACTCGAATTATAAATAAAAATAAATAATACAATAAGCAATTCTCCGGTCAGGGGAATTGCTTATTCTATCTTTACTATATAAATTAGGGAGGAAATACAGTGAAGACAGATATTGAAATCGCAAGAGGGGCGAAATGGTTACCGATTGATGAATTGGCCGCAAAGGCAGGCGTTGAGGAAAAATATGTGGAGCCTTACGGAAGAAACAAAGGAAAAGTGGATTATGCACTTTTAAAGGATAAAGAAGGGGAAAAAGACGGAAAGTTAATTTTAGTAACTGCAATCAATCCGACTCCGGCAGGAGAGGGAAAAACCACAGTGGCTGTGGGACTTGCAGACGGACTTTCCAAGTTGGAAAAGAAAACCATGGTGGCACTTCGTGAGCCGTCACTGGGACCTGTTTTTGGAATGAAAGGTGGAGCAGCCGGAGGGGGCCATGCCCAGGTAATCCCAATGGAAGACATCAACCTTCATTTTACAGGAGATTTTCATGCAATCGGAGCAGCCAATAACCTTTTGGCAGCTATGATTGACAATCATATTTATCAGGGAAATGAATTAAACATCGATCCAAGAAAAGTTATCTGGAAACGATGTGTGGATATGAATGACAGACAGCTGCGTTACATTACCGACGGACTTGGTGGTAAAGTCAATGGTGTACCAAGGGAAGACGGTTATGATATTACCGTGGCATCTGAGGTTATGGCAGTGCTTTGCCTTGCAGATGATTTGGTGGACTTAAAGAAGCGTCTTTCAAGAATGGTGATTGGTTATACCTATGGAACCAAGGCCACAGAAAAACCGGTGACTGCCGGAGATTTGCATGCACAGGGCGCTATGACAGCTTTGTTAAAGGATGCATTGAAACCAAATCTGGTACAGACACTGGAAAATACACCGGCAATTATTCACGGAGGACCATTTGCAAACATTGCCCATGGATGCAACTCTGTAATCGCCACAAAGATGGCTATGAAATTGGCGGATTACACCGTAACCGAGGCCGGCTTTGGCGCAGATCTTGGCGCAGAAAAATTCTTTGACATCAAATGCCGTATGGCAGACCTTGACCCGGATGCAGTTGTGGTTGTAGCAACTGTGCGTGCGTTAAAATATAACGGCGGTGTAGCGAAGAACGATTTAAATGAAAAAAACATGGAAGCTCTGGAAAAGGGATTGCCAAACCTTTTGAAACATGTGGACAATATTCAAAATGTATTTGGATTACCATGTGTGGTTGCAATTAACGCATTCCCTACAGATACGGAAGAAGAACTTGCCTATGTTGAGAAGCGTTGTAACGAACATGGAGCAAAAGCAGTACTTTGTCAGGTATGGGCAAAAGGCGGCGAAGGTGGTGTGAAACTTGCAAAAGAAGTCATAGCTCTTTGCGAAGAATCCCATGATTTTAAATTCGCCTATGATCTTGACGGAAGCATTGAAGATAAAATACTTGAAGTAACCAAGAGAATTTACGGCGGATGCGGCATTACCATGTCCACTGCAGCAACCAACGAGGCAAAACGAATTGAGGCTATGGGACTTTCCCATTTGCCAATCTGTATGGCCAAAACACAGTACAGTCTTACAGACAATCCGAAGATGCTTGGAGCACCAAAGGATTTTAAAATTAATGTATCAGAAATCAAGCTTTCTGCAGGAGCAGGCTTTATTGTAGTAAAAACAGGAAGTATTATGACTATGCCGGGATTGCCGAAAGAGCCGGCAGCGGTTAAAATTGATATTGACGATAACGGAATTATATCCGGTTTATTCTAACACAGCTTTGAAAGGAGTATGTCATGGCAAAGCAGTTACTTGGTAAAGAAGTTAATGCGGTACTGAATGAAAAGATAAAAGACGGTGTGGCAACCTGTATGAAGCAGGGAGTTGCTCCTACCCTTGGAATTATTCGAATCGGAGAAAACGGTAGTGACATTTCTTATGAAAAGGGAGCTACAAAACGATGCGAGAATTTAGGGGTACAGGTAAAGAAATTTGTGCTTCAGGAAGATGCAACACAGGAACAGGTGCTTGAGGTGATTCATCAGGTGAATGAAGATGATTCCATCCACGGAGTGTTATTGTTCCGTCCGTTGCCAAAGCACTTAAATCAGTCTGTAATTGAAAATGCACTGAAACCGGAAAAAGATGTGGATTGTATGACCGATTTATCCATGTCCGGAGTTTTTACCGGAAAGAAAATCGGATTTCCGCCATGTACACCGGCAGCCTGCATGGAGATTCTTGATCATTACAACATTGACTGCAAAGGAAAAAAGGCAGTGGTGATTGGTCGTAGCCTGGTGGTTGGTAAACCGGTGGCCATGATGTTGATTAAGAACAATGCCACAGTGACCATATGCCATACCAAAACAGTGGATATGCCAAGTGTTGCAAGAGAAGCAGACATACTGATTGTGGCTGCAGGCAGAGCAGGCGTGGTGAATAAAGACTATGTCAAAGAAGGCCAGGTGGTCATTGATGTTGGAATCAATGTCAATGAAGAAGGAAAACTTTGCGGTGACGTGAACTATGAAGAAGTAGAACCTATAGTGGATGCCATTACACCGGTACCGGGAGGGGTTGGAAGTGTTACCACTTCCGTATTGGTAAGCCATGTGGTAGAAGCTGCATTAAATACAATTTAAACATAGATGAGAGAAACAAGGAGGATTTAATAATGAAAGAATTGGAATTAAAGTATGGATGTAACCCAAATCAGAAACCATCCAGAATTTATATGGAGAATGGTGAGCTGCCAATTACTGTTTTAAACGGTAAACCGGGATATATCAATTTACTTGATGCGTTTAACGGCTGGCAGCTGGTAAAAGAGCTGAAGGAGGCAACCGGTCTTCCTGCCGCAACATCTTTCAAACACGTATCTCCTGCAGGAGCTGCTGTAGGTACCAAGCTTTCCGATACCGAACGTAAAATTTACTGGGTGGATGATTTAGGAGAGTTAAGTCCTTTGGCCAGTGCTTATGCAAGAGCTCGTGGCGCAGACAGAATGTCTTCCTTTGGAGATTTTATTTCTTTATCTGATGTGTGCGATGTGGATACCGCTCGTTTGATCAAAAGAGAAGTATCTGACGGTGTAATTGCACCGGGATTTGATGATGAGGCTCTTGAAATGTTAAAAGGAAAGAAGAAAGGTAACTACTGTGTTATCCAGATTGACCCTTCCTATGTACCGGAAGAAGTGGAACAGAAAAAAGTATTTGGAGTCACTTTTGAACAGGGAAGAAATAACCTTAAAATTGACAAGGACCTTTTAAAAGACGTTGTAACAAAGAATAAGGAAATTCCGGAAAGCGCAAAGATCGACTTAATGATTTCCTTAATTACATTAAAATATACACAGTCCAATTCCGTATGTTATGCCAAAGGCGGACAGGCTATCGGAATCGGTGCAGGACAGCAGTCAAGAATTCACTGTACCAGACTTGCAGGCGAAAAGGCAGATCACTGGTATCTTCGTCAGTCACCAAAGGTATTGAATCTTCAGTTTGTGGACGGACTTGGAAGAGCCAACAGAGACAATGCCATTGACGTATATCTTGGAGATGAATACATGGATGTACTTGCAGACGGCGTATGGGAAAAGACCTTCAAAGTAAAACCGGAAGTGTTTACAAGAGAAGAGAAAAAGAAATGGTTAGAGGGATTGACAGACGTTGCCCTTGGATCAGACGCATTCTTCCCATTTGGCGACAACATTGAAAGAGCTCATAAGAGCGGTGTAAAATACGTTGCACAGCCGGGCGGATCTGTAAGAGATGATGATGTAATCGAAACCTGTGATAAATATAATATGGCCATGGCCTTCACAGGAATTCGTTTGTTCCATCACTAATAAAAAGAAATTAAAAAATAATCATAGTCTGCTGATAGTCGTTTTTAAGCGTGCTGTCAGCAGCTTTTTTTTCACAGGCACCACGATAAAGCTCACGGGCCATAAGGTCATGGGTTAAAAGAGAAGGATCTGCATCCTTGACACCGGTGATTACAGGAAGGGTTGCATTGGAAAAAAGAGAAGCTGCCTCTTTTTTAAAGCCAAGTATTCTAACATAGGTGCCGTAATCCTTGCAAAAAGTCTGCAAATCATCGGTGGTGATATTCAGCAGCACATGCATAAGAAACCGTGACAATCTTGTATAGGTGTAGTCACGACTCTTTAAAAGTGCAATAAATTGAGATGGATTCACATATTCATCCAAATGACGATAAATTCGATTGGAAAGGGCATCGGAACCATCGGCAAAGTGGGAAAGTCCCTTTTCTTTCTCTACGATTAATTTATATTGAAGGGCACCGGTAAAAGAGTTTTTGCAAACCGGCGCGTAGTTTTTTAAATGGTGTTCCATAAGAATGCGAGCATCCTTTGGAGCGTATTCAAGGACGGAGTAGTCCCCTGCAATAATGGAGTGACGCATACCGGTGGCGCTGAAAAATTCCCCGGCAGGTTTCTTGTCGTGGTGATGGGTGCCTTCCCGTTTTACAGGACAAAGATTCATATCAAGGTGTAAAAGGCGAATGGCCTTTATATATTCTATGGCCAAAATATTGTTAGGCTCACGAATGGCACTTAATACCTCTTCTTTATCAAAGGACGGAGTGATACTGTCAAGGTAATCCGCCAGGGCATAGCCCCTTGCCACAGGGAAATTACGTCCCATGCGAAGAGACTTGTTCAAAGATGCCCGGAAAGCATCCGGTTCTTCCATGAAAATGTCTGCAATATAGGATAACAGTTCGCAGTTGTCGGTTTCACAGCCAAAGGCAATGGTATCCACTCCAACCTGATGTAAAAGTTTCACACCGGTGATGGCAAAGGTTGCCGCAGAAGCAGTGGAAGCAATTACAGGAAGCTGAATTACAAGATCGGCTCCGTAGGTTAAAGCGCAAGTGGTACGAATGGATTTATCCACAATAGCAGGTGCCCCTCTTTGGGTAAAATCACCGCTCATTGCAACCACCAAAAAATCACAGCCGGTTTTCTCCCTCGCCTGTGTCATTAAATACTTATGGCCATTGTGAAATGGATTAAATTCTGCTATAATACCTGTTATCTTCATGAATTCATTATAGCATACCATTTTATGGTTGACAAATGGAATAGTGATAGTTATAATTGAAAAAGTGTGGATAGGAGTATGCCATGAAATTAGATTTGTTTGATTTAATTAACAGCAAGGGAAAGGAATTGAACAAGGAAATTCCTATTGAAATGGACGAGTTTGATTCACCTTCGGGTAACTACCCTATTACAGCAAAGAGTCCTTTGCAGCTATATTTGAGTAACGGACAGGGAAGGGAATTATCCTTGAAATCCGAAGCTCATCTGAAAGCCCATGCGCCATGCGATCGATGTCTTACCGATGTGGAAATCGACGTGGATATTGATTATGAGATTGAAATCCCAATCAGTGATGGAAAGCTTGTAATTGATGAGATGGATGCGCCAGGCTGTATTGATGGACTAATATTGGATACAGAGCAACTTGTCTATGATGAGATATTAATGAATTGGCCTATGAAGGTTCTGTGCAAGGAAGATTGCAAGGGTATATGCAACAAGTGCGGCTGTAATCTAAATAATCGCACATGTGATTGCGACAGGACGGTAGTAGATCCAAGAATGGCTGCTATACAAGATGTCTTTAATAAGTTTAAGGAGGTGTAACAGATGTCAATTTGTCCAAAGAATAAATCTTCTAAAGGAAGAAGAGATCAGAGAAGAGCAAACTGGAAAATGAGTGCTCCAAACTTAGTGAAATGTAGCAAATGCGGAGCGTTAATGATGCCTCATAGAGTATGTAAGGCTTGTGGTTCTTACAACAAGAAGGAAATCATCGCTCAGGATTAATTCAGGTAAAATCAAGACTTCCCGAATTTTGGGAGGTCTTTTTTTACGGGGTTTTGTATATGCAAAAGTGGGTGAAAGAAGCGTGGCTTTTATCTTGATTTTTTTCATGCACTATTGTATATTTTTTTATAGATAGTAGGAGGATGACTAGATGGAAGAAATAACCAAAGTGGTTTTGGATGCCATGGGTGGAGATAATGCGCCGACAGAAATTATTAAAGGTGCAGTGAATGCTGTAAATGACCGTAATGATATTAAGGTGATTCTGGTGGGACAGCAGGATGTGATAGAGGCTGAACTTAAGAATTATACCTACCCGGAAGAACAAATAGAAATTCATCATGCAGAAGAAGTGATTGAAACAGCTGAACCGCCGGTAATGGCTATTCGCAGAAAGAAAGATTCTTCTATTGTAGTTGGACTGAAGCTTGTAAAGGATGGAGAGGCAGACGCCTTTGTATCTGCCGGAAGTTCCGGTGCGATTCTTGCAGGTGGACAATTGTTGGTAGGAAGAATTAAGGGTGTGGAAAGACCACCTCTTGCCCCATTGATTCCTACAGAGCAGGGCGTTTCTCTTTTGGTGGATTGCGGAGCCAATGTGGATGCAAGACCATCCCATTTGGTGCAGTTTGCAAAGATGGGAACTATTTATATGAGAGAAGTCATGGGAATTGAATCTCCCAAGGTGGCAATTGTCAACATCGGTGCGGAAGAAGAGAAAGGAAATCAGCTGGTGAAAGAGACCTTCCCTCTTTTAAAAGAGTGTGAGGATATTCACTTTGTTGGAAGTATTGAGGCCAGAGATATTACACGAGGAGATGCAGACGTGATTGTTTGTGAAGCGTTTGTGGGAAATGTAATTCTGAAAATGTACGAAGGTGTGGGAGCATCCATGATGCGCATTATTAAGGGAAGTATGTACAGCAGCTTACGCAGCAAGATTGGCGGTATGCTTGTAAAGCCTGCATTGAAAGAATCCATGAAGGCATTTGATGTGTCCTGTTATGGAGGAGCACCTCTTCTTGGAACCAGGGGACTGGTGGTTAAGACCCACGGAAGTTCCAAGGCAACCGAGGTATACAATACCATTTTACAATGCAAGACCTTTAAAGCTCAGAATGTAAATGGTAAGATTAAGGAATGTTTTGACGTTTCGGGAGAATAAACGAAAGCTTGTCTCAGATGTGAGACTGAATAGGAAGGAAGTTTTGTTATGGAATTAGAAAAATTAAAAGAGATTATTGCAGACGTACTGAATGTAGACGTGGAAGAAATTACAGAAGATACAACCTTTATTGATGATTTAGGAGCTGATTCACTGGATGTATATCAGATTATTATGGGTCTTGAAGCAGAATTTGATATTGAGATCGATAATGATGATGCAGAGAAGATTACAACCGTGGGAGATGCAGTAGAAGCAATTAAGAAAGCTGTTAACTAGTGAGAAGTAAGAAAGCCCTTAATGCGAGGGCTTTTTTCTGTGTAGGCTACAAGTTAAAGCCTCATGGGCGCTTATGGCAGAGTGTTGAAAAGAAGGAGTTATATGCAACAGTTAAAAGAGTTTCAGGAAAAGATAAATTACAAATTTAAGAACGAGGGATTGCTCCGGCAGGCGTTGACCCACAGTTCTTATGCCAATGAAAAACGAATGAAGAAGCTTTCCGACAATGAGAGATTGGAGTTTTTGGGAGATGCTGTACTTGAAATTGTAACCAGCGAATTCCTTTTTAAACAATATCGCGATGTGCCGGAAGGTGATTTAACCAAGTTGCGTGCAAGTATTGTATGCGAACAGACCCTTGCCCTTTGCGCAAGACCTATGAAGCTTGGAGATTACTTATTCCTTGGAAAAGGAGAGAATTTAACCGGAGGAAGAGATCGAAAGTCCATTTTATCCGATGCTTTAGAGGCGGTAATCGGTGCGATTTATCTGGACGGTGGTTTTACTAATGCAAAAGAGTTCGTACATCAATTTGTTTTGACGGATATTGAAAATAAAAAACTCTTTTATGATAGCAAAACTATTTTGCAGGAAGTGGTTCAAGGACAGTTTACAGAGGAGCTGAACTACGTTTTGGTAGGAGAACACGGACCGGATCACGCTAAGGTGTTCAATGTGGAAGCCCATATTGGAGATAAGGTGGTGGGAAGCGGCGAAGGCCCTACCAAGAAAGCGGCAGAGCAGGAAGCAGCTTATAACGCTTTGCTTGCATTAAAGAAGGAAAGGTAATTTTGAATGTATTTAAAAAGTTTGGAAGTACATGGTTTCAAATCCTTTGCAAACAAGATAAAGTTTGATTTTCATAATGGAATCACAGGAATTGTTGGACCTAACGGATCGGGAAAGAGTAATGTATCGGATGCGGTAAGATGGGTACTGGGAGAACAGAGAGCCCGTCAGCTTCGTGGCGCAAGTATGCAGGATGTTATTTTTGCCGGAACAGAAAACAGAAAGCCATTAAGTGCAGCCACCGTTTCCATTACGCTGGATAACAGTGATGGTGCATTGCCCATTGATTATAACGAAGTAACCGTATCAAGACGGGTATTTCGTTCCGGTGAAAGTGAATATTTAATTAACGGTACCCCATGTAGATTAAAGGATGTACATGAGTTATTTTATGATACAGGTATTGGAAGAGACGGTTATTCCATCATTGGACAGGGCCAGGTAGATAAGATTTTAAGCGGTCGTCCGGAGGAACGTCGAGAATTGTTTGACGAGGCTGCCGGAATTGTTAAGTTTAAACGTCGTAAATCCGATGCCATTAAGAAATTGGAAAATGAGCGTGCCAATCTTACCAGAATCAATGATATTTTAAGCGAAATTGAAAAACAGCTGGATCCTTTGGAGAGACAGTCTGAAAAAGCAAAGACGTACCTGAAAAAGCGAAACGAGCTGGAAGGATACGAAGTGAATCTGTTCCTTATGGAAACCGATCGTATCAATAAAGAGCTTGAGACAATTGATCAAAAGGGTAAAATAGCAGCCGACGAATTGAAAGAAACCGATGATGCCATTGAATCCATTAAGCATGATTATGAAAAAATGGAGAATGACATTAGCGAAATCGATAAAAAGATTGAAGAAACCAGGGACGAAATGTCAAACACCACAGTGAACAAAGGAAAACTGGAAGGTGAAATCAATTTATTAAATGAGCAGATTCGTTCCGCTTACAATAACGATGCCCACTACGAAGACCGTAAGAATGCCCTGATTCAGGAGAGAGAAGAAAAAGTGCTCTCGAAGCAGGAATACGACAAGGAACAGGAAACACTTCAAAAGCAGGTGGATGAAACAAAGGCAAAATTGGATGAGTCCCAGGGCAAGTTACAGGAAGTACAAAAAGAAATTTCCAGATGTAACGATGAAATTGAAAAAGGGAAAAACGAGATTATTGAACTTTTAAATGCAAAGGCATCCATGAAAGCCAAGCAGCAGAAGTTCGATACCATGTTGGAGCAAATCAACATCCGAAGAGCACAGCTTAACCAGCGTCTTTTACAAAAGAAAAGCGATGAGGCGCAGCAGCTTGCCAAGCTTTCCGAATATGAAGAAGCACTGGAAAAGACTACAAAGGATATTGAAGACAAGAAGCACCAATTGCACTCTTTAAATAAAAAAAGGGGCGAGTGGGATGAAAAATTAGAGCAGGCCACCAAAGAACTGGAAAAGGCAAGCATTTCCTATCACAAGGAGCAGTCTCGTCTGGAATCTTTGAGAAACCTGGCAGAGCGCTATGACGGATACGGTAACAGCGTTCGTAAGATTATGGATCAGAAGGATTCCGAAAAGGGATTGATCGGTGTGGTTGCAGACATTATCACCGTTGATAAAAAGTATGAAACCGCCATTGAAACCGCCCTTGGAGGAAATATTCAAAATATTGTTACCAAAGATGAGGCCACTGCCAAGAGAATGGTGGAATTTTTAAAGAAAAACCGTCTTGGTAGAGCAACCTTTTTACCACTGGATGCGGTAAGCGGAAAGCCGGATGAAAAGACCCAGAAAGCCTTGGAAGAAAAGGACCTTGGTGTACTTGGCCGTGCAGATGAACTGGTAAATACAGAGGCACAATTTGATGACATTATGGAGTACCTGCTTTGCCGTGTGATTGTGGTGGATACCATGGATAACGCCTTAAAGCTGGCAAGAAAGTACAAGTACGGTCTTCGTATTGTAACCTTAGAGGGTGAATCCTTAAACACCGGAGGATCTATTACCGGAGGTGCATTTAAGAACAACAGCAACCTCCTTGGACGAGGACGTGAGCTGGAAGAAATCAGTAAGCACATTGAGGCTCTGGAAAAACAGCGAAAAGAGTTAAAAGATCGCATTGAGGACATTAAAACCGCGAAAGGTTTTGTGGAAGAAGATAAGAAAGTGGCCACAGAAAAGCTTTCCCAATTGCAGATTGAGGCCAATACCCAGAAGTTAAATGTGGAAAATGCCAGAAAGCAAAAGGAAGAAAGCGACCACTTATATCAGGGTCTTGCAGTAGAAAATACAGAAATTGAAAGCCAAATCAGTGAAATCAATCTTGGTAAAAATAAAACCATAGAAGACTTACACACCAGTGAAGTGCGGGAAGAGGAAATCAATGAGCAGGCCAAAAAGCTTCAGGATGATTTGGAAACCCAGATGCATTACGAAGAGGAGTATGCAAAACTTGTTTCCAGTTTACAGATGGATATGGCCGGAGTTGACCAGCGAAATGGTTTTGTGATTGAAAATCAGCAGCGTGTCAAGGCAGAAATCCAAAAGATTGACAGTGAGTTGGCAGAGGTAAAAGAGGCAGCTCTTTTATCCAAAGAGGATGTGGAGCAAAAGCAAAAGAACATTGCCAGCATTCAAAAAACCATTATGGCAGGAGATTCTGCTTATCAGGCGTTGCAGGAAAAGCTGGATGAGGCTTTGAAGCAAAAAGAAGCCATGAATCAGGACCACAAGGAATTCTTTGAAAAGAGAGAAGAATTAACCAAACGCCACAGTGATTTGGACCGCGAGGTCATTCGATTGAACTCACAAAAAGAAAAAATGGAAGAGACCATAGAATCCCTGACCAACCACGTATGGGAGGAATATGAAGTGACCTACCATGCCGCCTTGAAACTTCGAAACGAAGAATATCAGGACAGCGTGGCGTTAAAACGTTTTATTCAGGCAGCCAAAGAAGAAATCAAAGGTCTTGGAGATGTAAACGTAGGTGCCATTGAAGAATACAAAGAATTATCAGAACGTTACGGTTTCTTAAACGGACAGAGAGAAGATCTTGTAAATGCAGAAGCCAACCTTGTGGAGGTCATTGATGACCTGGATGAGGGAATGCGTAAGCAGTTTATGGAGAAATTCAAAGAGATACAAAGAGAATTTGACAACGTATTCAAAGAACTGTTCGGAGGAGGAAAAGGAACCTTGGAACTGGAAGAAGAGGAAGACGTTTTGGAATGCGGCATTAACATTACGGCGCAGCCTCCTGGAAAGAAACTTCAGAATATGATGCAGCTTTCCGGTGGAGAAAAGGCATTAACCGCCATTTGTCTGTTATTTGCAATTCAGAACTTAAAGCCATCCCCGTTCTGTTTATTGGACGAGATTGAGGCGGCTCTTGACGACAGCAACGTTACAAGGTTTGCCAAATATCTGAACAAATTGTCCAAGAATACACAGTTCATTGCCATTACCCACCGTCGTGGAACCATGACTGCAGCAGATCGCCTTTATGGTATCACCATGCAGGAAAAAGGTGTATCCGCTCTGGTGAGTGTGAACCTGATTGAAGGGGAGCTGGAGGAATAATCATGAGTGAAGAAAAACTGGGGTTTTTTGCCAGACTGAAACAGGGCCTGACAAAAACAAGAGACAATATTGTTTCCGGAATCGATAGTGTGTTTAACGGATTTTCCAAAATCGATGATGACTTCTATGAAGAGCTGGAAGAAATTCTCATTATGGGAGATATTGGCGTTCATGCCACAGAAGAGATTCTGGACAATTTAAAAGAAAAAGTAAAAAAGAATCACATCAAAGAACCTGCAGAGTGCAAAGAGCTTTTAATTGAAAGTATCAAAGAACAGATGCAGGTAGGTGAAATTGCATATCGCTTTGAAAATGAAACATGTGTAATGCTGGTAATCGGTGTAAATGGAGTTGGAAAAACCACCACCATCGGAAAACTGGCGGGAAAATTCAAAGCAGACGGAAAACGTGTTATGATTGCGGCGGCGGATACTTTCCGTGCAGCAGCAGGCAGTCAGCTGGCAACCTGGGCCAATCGTGCGGGAGTCGACATGATTGGAGGACAGGAAGGGGCAGACCCGGCATCCATTGTATACGATGCGGTGCAGTCTGCAAAAGCCAAAAAAGCAGATATTCTTTTGGTGGATACAGCGGGACGACTTCATAACAAGAAAAATCTTATGGATGAGCTGAATAAGATTTTCAGAATTTTGGAGAAGGAATATCCGGAGGCATATCGGGAGACCCTTGTGGTTGTAGATGCAGCCACCGGACAAAATGCCTTGGCTCAGGCAAAACAATTTAATGAAGCGGCTGATATTACAGGCGTTGTTTTAACAAAGATGGACGGTTCTGCAAAGGGAGGAATTGCGGTGGCTATTCAGTCTGAGTTAGGCATACCTGTTAAGTATATTGGCGTGGGAGAAAGCATCGACGATTTGCAAAAATTTGATTCCGATCAGTTTGTGGACGCACTTTTTACCCGCGAAGATTAAGTGTATAGGGTATTACCAGAAGGAGGAACAAGGTATGTTTACACTGGAAAAATTTCAAGAGGCCAGTAAAATCGTAAAACAAGTTACGAACCCAACAAAACTTATGTACAGCCAGTACTTAAGTGACCAGACAGGAAATGAGGTTTATTTAAAACCGGAAAATCTTCAGAAAACCGGAGCTTACAAGCTTCGTGGAGCTTATTACAAAATCAGTACACTGTCAGATGAAGAGCGCAGCAAAGGTTTGATTGCCGCATCTGCAGGAAACCATGCACAGGGTGTTGCATACGCAGCAAAACAGTATGGCGTAAAGGCCACCATCGTTATGCCTACAACAACACCATTAATTAAAGTAAACCGTACAAAGGCCTTAGGAGCTGAGGTTGTACTTTACGGAGAGATTTACGATGAAGCATGTGCACATGCTTACAAGTTAGCAGAAGAACACGGATACACATTTATTCACCCGTTTGATGATACAGACGTTGCAACCGGTCAGGGTACTGTTATGATGGAAATCTTCGAAGAGTTGGAAGATGTAGATATGGTACTTGTACCAATCGGTGGTGGCGGACTTGCCACAGGTATTTCATCTGCTGCAAAAGTATTGAATCCAAACATTAAAGTAATCGGCGTGGAACCTGCAGGTGCGGCAAGCTTAAAGGCTGCTCTTGAAGCAGGAAAACCAACACCTTTGAACAAGGTTCGTACGATTGCAGACGGTACTGCAGTAAGAACCATCGGTAGCGTGGTATATCCATATTTAAAAGAGAATCTTGATTCTGTAGTAACTGTTACAGATGAAGAACTGGTAGCCAGCTTCCTTGATGTGGTAGAAAATCACAAAATGGTAGCAGAGAACTCCGGTCTCCTTTCCGTAGCAGCAGCAAAGAACCTGGACGTAAAAGGAAAGAAAGTGGTTTGCGTTGTCAGTGGAGGAAACATGGACGTAGACACCATGTCCACAGAACTTCAGAACGGTTTACGCATGCGTGACAGAATTTTTGATGTAACTGCATTGCTTAGCGATAACCCCGGAGTACTTGCAAAACTTGTTACCGTTATTGCAAAACACAACGGAAATGTTATGGATGTAGAGCACATTCACAACTTATCTACAGGAAAAGAAGACTCTGTACGAGTTAACATCTCCTTAAAGGCATTTGGAACCGATCATAAGAATGAAATTATTGAAGCACTTCGTGAAGAAGGCTTTAATGTAAAAGAAGGAAGAGCCGGAAACGTAGGTAACTAAAAATAATTTGCCGTCGTCAAGAAAAAATACTTGACGACGGCTTTTTGTTATAGTACAATGTCCTAGTGTGATGTAAAGGAATAGACCTTGACGATGGGAGGAAGTCATGAGCGCAGACATGGAAAGAATTGTAGAACAAAGTCTTTTATACGATTTCTATGGCGAATTGCTTACGGAACATCAGCAGCAGATTTACGAAGCTGCAGTTTTTGAGGATTATTCCCTTTCAGAGATTGCCAAGGACGAAGGCATCAGCCGTCAAGGGGTACACGACCTTTTGAAACGATGCAATAAGTCATTGGAAGAATATGAGAAGAAACTGCACCTTGTGGAGAAGTTTAAGAAAGTGAAGCAAAGTGTGGAAGGAATACAGAAGAAGGCAGAAGTCTTTAAGGAGACCAGAGAAGTTGCCTTAATCGATGAAATTGAAGGGATATCAAGAGAAATTTTAGAGGAGTTATAGTATGGCATTTGATAGCTTATCAGAAAAACTGCAAAATGTGTTTAAGTCTTTGCGAAGTAAGGGAATGCTTACGGAAGAAGATGTTAAGATAGCTCTGAAAGAAGTCAAGATGGCATTACTTGAAGCGGATGTCAACTTCAAAGTTGTAAAGAAGTTTGTAAAGGATGTTCAGGAGAGAGCCGTAGGACAGGATGTTATGAACGGTTTGAATCCGGGACAGACAGTAATAAAGATTGTTAACGAAGAACTGGTGAACCTGATGGGAAGCGAAACCACAGAGATTGAGCTTCGACCGGGTAAGGCAGTCACCGTAATTATGATGGTAGGTCTTCAGGGTGCAGGTAAGACAACCACATCTGCAAAACTTGCCGGAAAGATTAAGTTAAAGGGAAAGAAACCATTGCTTGTGGCCTGTGACGTCTACCGTCCGGCGGCCATCGAACAGTTGAAATTAAACGGTGAGAAGCAAGGGGTGGAAGTATTTTCCATGGGCAGCGGACACAGCCCTGTGGATATTGCCAAGGCAGCTTATGAACATGCCCAGAAGAACGGAAATACCGTTGTTTATTTAGATACTGCAGGTCGTCTTCAGGTAGATGAAGATATGATGCAGGAGCTTGTAGATATAAAGGAAGCGGTGGATGTATTCCGGACCGTGCTTGTGGTAGACGCCATGACCGGACAGGAAGCAGTGAATGTAGCTTCCACATTTGATGAAAAGGTGGGCATCGACGGTGTGGTTTTGACCAAGCTTGACGGTGACACCAGAGGTGGTGCGGCTCTTTCCATTCGTGCCGTAACCGGAAAACCGATTTTTTATGTTGGTATGGGGGAGAAGCTTTCCGATTTGGAACAGTTTTATCCGGACCGAATGGCCAGCAGAATTCTCGGAATGGGAGATGTGCTTTCCTTAATTGAGAAAGCTGCAGAAAATATCGATCAGGAAGCCGGTCGCAAGATGGAGAAGAAGGTCAAGAAAGGTGAATTTGACTTTGAAGACTATCTTGAGTCCATGCAGCAAATGAGAAACATGGGAGGAATTTCCAGTATTCTTGGTATGTTGCCTGGTATGGGCGGCCAGATGAAACAGTTAGAAGATGCTGTGGATGAAAAGAAGATGGCCAAGACAGAGGCCATTGTGTTATCCATGACAGTGAAAGAGCGAAGAAATCCATCGATTCTTAACCCAAGCAGAAAACATCGTATTGCCAAAGGAGCCGGTGTGGACATTGCAGAGGTGAACCGCCTTGTTAAGAATTTTGAAAAAGCCAAGAAGATGATGAAGCAAATGGGCGGCATGATGGGTGGCAAAGGTAAAAGAGGAAGAATGAATTTTCCTTTTTAATACAAAATCAGAATAATAATTCAGGAGGTGAATTGAACATGTTAAAAATCAGATTAAGAAGAATGGGACAGAAAAAGGCTCCTTTCTATAGAATCGTAGTTGCTGATGCAAGATCTCCAAGAGACGGAAGATTCGTAGATGAGATTGGAACATATGATCCGACTAAGGACCCAAGTGAATTCCATGTTGACGAGGAAGCTGCTAAGAAATGGTTAGCTGACGGAGCACAGCCTACAGAGCAGGTTGGAAAGATTTTAAAAGCAGCCGGAATTACTAAATAAGGGAACGCGAGGTGTATAAGGTGAAAGAACTTGTAGAAGTTATTGCAAAAGCTCTCGTAGACAGCCCGGATGAAGTGGTTGTCACTGAGAAAAGAAGCGAGAAAGCAATTGTTATTGAATTGCACGTTGCTTCTTCCGATATGGGTAAAGTGATCGGAAAACAGGGCCGAATCGCCAAAGCAATCCGTTCCGTTGTGAAAGCAGCAGCAACAAAGGAAGATAGAAAAGTTATTGTAGACATCGTGTAATGAATTGCGAGGCTGCCTTTTTGGGCAGCCCTTTGTTGTCTATAAACACAAGGATGAGAAGATGGAAGAATTTTTCAGAGTAGGAGTATTTTCCAGCACCCACGGTGTGCATGGAGAATTTAAGGTGTTCCCAACCACAGATGATGTAAGACGTTTTGACGATTTAGACAGCATCATTATGGAAAAGGGAAACAAGAGATTTACCGCTAAAATAGAAAACGTAAAATATTTTAAGCAATTTGCAATTTTGAAAATAGAAGGTTACGATACCTTAAACGATATAGAGCCCTTAAAGGGAAGCGAGCTTTGGATCACCAGAGAGCAGGCAGAGGACAATCTTGCAGAGGATGAGTACTTTATTGCGGATATTATCGGTGCCAAAGTGTTACTGGAAGATAAAACGGAATTTGGCGTTTTAAAAGACGTGATTTTAACCGGTGCCAACGATGTGTATGAGGTGGTGGACAAGAACGGGAAGGAATGGTACCTTCCGGTGATTGATGACTGCGTAAAAGACGTGAATGTGGAAGACGGGGAAATTACGGTGTGCCTTTTACCGGGTCTGGAGGATTTGTAGTGGTACATTTTTATGTTTTAACATTATTTCCGGACATGGTAATGGATGGGTTGAATACCAGTGTCATCGGTCGGGCCATTCAAAATGGTATTATTGATATTGAAGCTGTGAATATTCGTGATTATACCACCAACAAGCATAAAAAGGTGGACGATTACCCATATGGCGGTGGAGCCGGAATGGTGATGCAGGCGCAGCCCATATACGATGCCTATATGTCCATTGTGAACAGAATCGGTAAGAGACCAAGAACCATTTATTTAACCCCTCAAGGCAGTGTGTTTAAGCAAAGTCTTGCCAAAGAATTTGCCCTGGAAGAAGATCTGATTTTTCTTTGCGGACATTACGAAGGGGTGGATGAGCGGGTCCTTGAAGAAATTGTAACGGATTACGTATCCATAGGAGACTACGTGTTAACAGGAGGAGAGCTTCCGGCAATGGTAATGGTGGATGCCATTTCCCGAATGGTGCCGGGGGTTTTAACCAATCAGGAATCCGGAGAGACGGAGAGCTTTTACAATTATTTGTTGGAATATCCACAGTATTCAAGACCGGAAGAGTGGAATGGGAAAAAGGTTCCACAGGTTTTATTGTCCGGTCATCATAAGAATATAGCAGCATGGCGTTTGGAACAGTCTATTGAAAGAACCAAAGAACATAGACCTGATTTATATGAGAAATATCTTGAACAAGAGGATTAAATCATGGAAATGGAAAAGAAGGTTATACTTGTTATTGATGATGAGGAAATGAATCTGATGCGGGTGAAGAATATCCTGAAGGATGAGTATCAGGTTGTGGCGGTAAAAAGCGGTGAGCAGGGATTGAAATACCTGGATTGTCATATGCCGGATATGATTCTTTTAGATATTATGATGCCAAAAATAAGCGGCTGGGATGTAATGAGAGAGATTCAAAAGTCCAAAATCCTTTCCAAGGTTCCTGTGATTTTTTTGACGGCAGACAATAATCCGGAGACGGAAAAGAAGTGTTTTGACTATCATGCGGTGGATTTTTGCGCAAAACCCATTCAAAAAGAAGTGCTTTTGGCAAGAATTCGAAGAAACTTGGAGCTGGAAGGTTATCGAAAGCATCTGGAGGATATTGTTGAGAATCAGAAGAACCAGATTTATCAGATGAAGTACGAATTTATTGTAAGTATGGCCAACCTGGTAGATAACCGTGACGGAAGTACCGGGGAACACGTGAAACGAACCGCTTACTATGTATGGTGTATGGGAAAAGCATTGAAGGAACGCGGAATGTATCCTGAAATTGTAACAGACCGTTATGTGGCCAATTTGAAAATGGCTGCACCAATGCATGATATTGGTAAAATCAGTATTTCCGATTTGATTTTAAATAAACCGGGAAAACTTACCCCGGAAGAATTTGATTTGATGAAACAGCACACGGTATACGGTGAAAAGGTAATCCGCGATACCCTTGGAAATATTGAAGATGCAGATTTTCTGGAAATGGTTTGCGATATTGCCTTGTACCATCACGAAAAGTATAACGGAAAAGGCTATCCAAAGGGCCTTCAGGGAGAGGAAATCCCTCTTTCTGCCAGAATCATGGCCATTGCAGATGTATATGACGCCTTAAAAGAGCGACGTGTCTATAAAGACGCCTTTCCGTTAGAAGAGGTGTATGCCATTATGAATGAGGATAGCGGAAGCCATTTTGACCCGGAGATTTTAAAGGTATTTATGGATATTCGGGATGAAATTGAAAAAAAGTAAAAAAGTTCTTGCATATCAGAACTTTACATGATAATATATTTGGGTGTGATTAGAGATGGTCCTCTGTTATCATAGTGATATTAAGAACATCAAAATATTAGGAGGTAGCACAATGAACGATATTATTAAGAGTATTGAAGAAGCTGAATTAAAGTCAGAAGTAGCAGAGTTCCATACCGGTGATACAGTAAAAGTATTCGCTAAGATCAAAGAAGGAAACCGTGAAAGAGTTCAGGTTTTCGAAGGAACTGTAATTAAGAGACAGGGTGGAAGCAACAGAGAGACATTTACAGTACGTAAGTTCTCAAATGGTGTTGGTGTAGAAAAGACCTGGCCATTACATTCTCCATTTATCGAGAAGATTGAAGTTGTTAGACTTGGTAAAGTAAGAAGATCTAAGTTATTCTACTTAAGAGACCGTGTTGGTAAAGCAGCTAAGGTAAAAGAGCTTGTTAAATAGTTTTAATTATTAGAAAACGAGGAACAATTGCTACAAGTAATTGTTCCTTTTTTTGTGAGTATATGGTATAGTTATCGTATAGTTTTTTAGGGAGAAGTGTGCGTATTTATATGTATAGACGTCGCGGAGGCGGCCTGCAATTCGGTCGTCAAAGAAGAAAAGTGAATAAGTCTCTGATGAAGGAGATCTGTATTTGGGCAGTGGAAATCACAATTGTGTTGGTCATTGCTTTTGTGTTTGTTTTCTACATCGGTCTTCGTACCAATATGATTGGTGAATCCATGTCTACAACACTGGAAAACGAGGATCAGATTCTTGTAAATAAATTCAAATATTTGATTACAAAGCCAAAGGCCAATGATGTTATTGTTTTTTTGCCTAACGGTAATGAGAAGGCCCACTATTATGTGAAGAGAGTCATTGGTGTACCGGGAGATAAGGTTCAGATTATCAAAGGTGCGGTATACATTAACGGAGAGTTATTCGAAGAGAAAATCGATGCTTCCTCTATGAAGTATGCAGGTCTTGCAGAGGATGAATTAACTTTGGAAAAGGGAGAATACTTTGTCCTTGGAGACAATCGCAACAACAGTGAGGACAGCAGATATCCAAACATTGGATTGGTGAAGAAGGAGCATATTGTAGGAAAGGTATGGTTCCGCATCAGCCCGATCCGAAGTTTTGGCTTTATCGATTAGAAAACAGAGGTGAAAAATGAATTATCAATGGTATCCCGGTCATATGACAAAAGCACGTCGTATGATGCAGGAAGACATTAAACTAATAGATCTGGTAATTGAAATACTGGATGCCAGAATACCAATCAGCAGCAGAAATCCGGACATCAATGAGCTGGCAAAGAACAAATCCAGAATGATTATTTTAAATAAAGCAGACTTGGCAGACAATAAGAAAACCAAGCTGTGGACAGAATATTATGAGTCCATGGGAGCCTTTGTGGTTACCATCGATTCCAGAAGCCGCGGCGGCATGAAGAGTGTCAATGAAAAGATTGCGGGCGCCTGCAAAGAGAAAATCGAGCGGGATTTAAAGCGCGGAATCAAGAACCGCCCGGTAAGAGCAATGGTGGTTGGAATTCCAAATGTGGGAAAATCCACCTTTATTAATTCCTTTGCGGGAAAAGCTGCAACAAAGACCGGAAACAAACCGGGTGTTACCAAAGGAAAACAATGGATTCGCTTAAATAAACAGGTGGAACTGTTGGATACCCCGGGAATTTTGTGGCCGAAATTTGAGGACCCATCGGTGGGTGTGAAACTTGCCCTGGTAGGTTCTATTAAAGATGAAATTTTAAATGCGGAAGAATTGGCCATGGAGCTGATTACAGCATTGCGTAAGGATTATGAAGGAGCGTTAAAGGAACGTTATGGAGTGGAAGAAACCGGAGAAGCCCATGAAATCCTTTTGGCTATAGCAGATGCCAGAAAATGTGTAAAGAAAGGCGGAGAGGCCGACTATACCAAGGCGGCCATGCTTTTACTCGATGATTTTCGAAGCGGTAAAATGGGACACATCACGTTAGAAATCCCAAATCAACAATAAGAGAGAAGGTAACATTATGGATAACGAAAATAATAAGAGCAGTATGGCAAAGGAGATTTTTCACTTTGTTTTATATATTTTGGCAATTTTAGTGGTATCCTGGCTGATCATTCACTTTGTAGGCCAGCGTACTGTGGTTGTGGGAGAGTCCATGAAGGAAACATTGCAGGATGGAGACAACCTGGTGGTGGACAAGCTTTCTTATAACTTCTCAGATCCAAAGCGATTTGACATTATTGTTTTCCCGTATGAATATGAGGAGAATACCTACTACATTAAGCGTATCATCGGTCTTCCGGGAGAAACCGTGAAGATCAACACCAAGGGCGAAATTTTTATCAATGGTGAGCTTTTGGAAGAGCATTATGGCCGCGAGGTCATGGAGTATTCCGGCCTTGCAGAACAGGGTGTAACCCTTGGAAAAGATGAATATTTTGTACTGGGTGACAATCGTAACGAAAGTGAAGATTCCCGTTTTGAAGATGTGGGATGTATTCACAAGGATAAGATTATCGGAAGAGCAGTGCTTCGAATTTATCCATTCTCATCCTTTGGAAAAATCGAAAACGGAAATGATTAAGGAGAAACTATGGCAAACACAACAAGTATTGCCCTGATCAAAGAACAATTTAAGGCAGCTTCAATTGAGGAGCTGTCTTTTCTCATAGAACAGCATCAGGACGACGAAAGAAGCGGGGTAAAAGCCCTTGTGGCAAAGGCGCAAAAGACCCTTTTAAAACTGGAAAAAGAAAAAGAGCGAATTGAAGCTTTATGTAAATATGAAAAGCAGTATCCGGATGCAGATTATATTTGCGGTATTGATGAAGTGGGCCGGGGCCCGTTGGCAGGCCCGGTGGTGGCCGGCGCTGTGATTTTACCAAAAGATTGCAGAATTCTATACATCAATGACAGTAAAAAGTTATCCGAAGCAAAACGTGAAATGCTTTACGATGAGATCATGGACGCAGCCATTGCGGTGGGCATTGGGGTGATATCACCGGCACGTATTGATGAAATAAATATTTTGCAGGCAACCTACGAAGCCATGCGTATGGCCATTGATAATTTGTCTGTAACACCCGATATATTATTAAACGATGCGGTTACCATTCCCAAGGTGGAGATTCCTCAGGTACCAATTATCAAAGGAGATGCCAAAAGTATTTCCATTGGCGCAGCCAGCATTATGGCCAAAGTGACAAGGGACCGCATGATGGTGCAGTACGATCAGATGTTTCCGGGTTATGGTTTTGCCCATAACAAAGGATATGGTAGTGCAGAGCACATTGAAGCATTGAAGAAATTTGGACCAACAGAGATTCACAGAAAGAGTTTTATCGGTCATTTTGTTTAAAGAAATATGAGGTGGAGTATGCAGATTTCAGATATTCTCAGCCAATTAAACAGACAGACACTGGCAAATGCCACCGGCAACAAAACCATTGCTTCCGAAAACGGAACAATTTCAGGTAAGGGTATCGAGACCCTGCTTGGCCTGAAAGAAGGAGCGGTTTTTGAGGGAACGGTTACATCTCTTGACGGAGGAAAGGCCACCATCAGCCTTGCCAACGGTTCGGTGATTTCTGCCCGTATGGAAGAGGGAGTAACCTTAGACAAGGGAGGTGCTGCCTTTTTTCAGGTGAAATCCAACGTAGACGGACAGATTGCATTAAAAACCGTAAGTCAGAACAACATGTCCAATCCTACACTTTTAAAAGCCCTTCAAGGGGCCGGTGTTGCCATCAATGAACGAAACCTGGATCTTGTGAACAGCATGATGAAGCAACAGCTTCCAATTGACAGCAAACATGTTTTATCCATGGTTAGAGCCGCTTCTGTGTTTAAGGGGGCGGATGTTTCCACCTTGACCACCCTTGAGAAAATGCAGCTTCCAATCAACGATGAGAACATCGAACAGATTCAGCACTACATCAAGGGCGAAGGAGAAGTGAAAACCAACCTTGAAGTTATGAGCAATGAACTTCCAAAGCTTCTGGAAACGGCGAAAAATCCGGAAGAAGCGTTGAAATTGAACCAAAAGCTTTTGGAGGTGTTTTTACCAAATGAAGAAGAAACTCAGGTTGCAGGCATCAAAGAAAATGCGCCTCAGATGACGGAAAAAAACGCAACAGCATCATCATTCGGACAACCTGTGGAAAATACAAAGGATGAAACTGTAGTAACCTCCAAACCTTCCCCGGAATCCAATTCTGCAGGCGAATCGGCCGGAGAAACGGTTTCAAAGGAAGCCGTCGTCGGGGAGACGAAGGAGAATTTTGTCACCACCCAATCTTTTGAGGAGCAACCTTTTACCGCAAAAGAGCCCGTTGCAGAAAAGGAATCTGTTCCGTTAAAAGAAGAGATGCCAAAGGAAGCGCTCTTACAAACCGGTGGAAAGGAAGTTGTTGCAACCCCTGAAAAACCGGAGCTTTTTACAGAGGTCAAACCTTTAAAAGAGGCAGCGCCGGAGAACGACAAAGTTTTGGTACAGGCACAGGAACAGGTGCAAGAACAGGAACAGTCTGGGCAGAAATCAACGCCTTTGGACAGTGCCTTCAAAAACATTTTATCCTCGGAAAAGGAGCCTTTGGTGCAGTGGCAGAAGCTGACCCAGCTTCTTGACAAGGCACAATTTCCGAAAGAGGATATCAAATCCCTGTTTCAGTCCACCCCTTTTAAAAATATGGTGGAAAAGGCGGTGCAGTCCAGCTGGTTCCTTCAGCCGGAAGAAGTGGAAGAGAAGGAAAAGGTGAAGGAGCTTTACCAAAAAATGGATCGGCAGTTAATGAAGTTGCAATCTGTTTTGGCAGATAGCGGAAAAGAAACCGGCTCCCTGGCCAAACAGGTGACAGATACCAGAGCCAACCTTAATTTTATGAACCAGGTACACCAGATGTACAATTACGTTCAAATCCCTCTAAAAATGGCCAACCAAAATGCCACGGGTGAGTTATACGTCTACACCAACAAAAAATCCATGCACATGAAAAACGGTGAAATCACAGCTCATTTGCACTTAGAGATGGATCATCTTGGAACCACAGATGTGTTTGTGAAACTGGTGCAAAAGAAACTCACCACCAATTTTCGAATGGAAAACGAGGAGTCTTTGGATCTTGTAATGAGCCACATTGACATTTTAACCAAGCGCCTAAGCGACAAAGGGTTTGATGTGGCTGTGGACGGCAGTCTGATGGATAGGCAACCGGAGAATTTTGTGGCGGAAATTCTGGGAGAGGAAAACAATCAGGAAACTAAAGTCAGCCGCTATTCCTTTGATGTGAAGGTGTAATTTATGGAGAAGAAAGAAAAGAAAAACGTCGCCATTGCCCTTGGTTACCAGAAAGGGGACCAGGCTCCGAAAATATTAGCTTCCGGTGCAGGCGCAGTTGCTGATAAAATCATTGAAAAAGCCAAAGAATCAAAGGTACCTCTCTATGAGGACAGCAAACTTGCAAACACTCTTTCCAAATTGGAAATCGGCGAAGCAATACCCCCGGAATTATACGAGGCAGTGGCAGAAATATTAGTTTTTGTAAACGATATGGACAAAATCAAATCAAAACTGGATATGAAATAGCCTATGAATAAGCCTACGAATAAGTCTACAAACAAAAAAGAACTGGGAAAGCGTGGAGAAACTCTGGCCGGAAAGCTTTTAACCCTCCACGGATACAAAATACTGCAATACAATTATCGCTGCAAAAAAGGCGAAGTGGACATCATTGCCATGCATGGTGACTACCTTGTATTTGTGGAAGTGAAATATCGAGAGGAGAACACCCTCTGCGATCCCCAAACAGCAGTCAACAAACAAAAACAACATAGAATCTCCGGCTGCGCCGCATGGTATTTGAAGGAAAATCATTATCCCATGGACACAGCGGTAAGATTTGATGTGGTTGCAATCAAGGGAAAACAATATCAAATATTCCAGGATGCATTTATGTATCAAGGGTAGGTGCAACGGGATTTTGAGAAATCGGGAAATTCGATGCTTGTTTTCCGGGATTGATGGTGGCCTGGGCAACGGGATTTTGAGAAACCGGGAAATTCGTTGCTTGTTTCTTAGGATTGATGGTGGCCTGGGCAACGGAATTTGGAGAAACCGGGAAAATCGATGCTTGTTTTCCGGGATTGATGGTGTCCTGTGCAACGGGATTTGGAAAAGCGAGAAATCCCGTTGCACATATCCGGTCCGGACAATGAGAAACCAGCAATCTATCCAATAGAAAAAAACAAAAAAAGTGGCCAGCGCCGATTGTGCACCCTAAATCAAGGAGGCATATCACAGCTGGCCACTTCTTATATAAGATTAATTATCATTTTCATCATCTTCGGATTTGGTGAAGATTGTTCTCTTACGAGCCATTTCATCGCTTTCAAGGTATTCATCATAAGTGGTTACCTTGTCAATGAAGGTTCCATCAGGTAAAAATTCAATGATTCTGTTTGCTGTGGTCTGTACCACCTGGTGGTCACGGCAGGCAAAAAGAATGACACCTTTGAATTTCATCATACCATTGTTCAATGCTGTGATGGATTCCATGTCCAAATGGTCAGTAGGCTCATCTAAGATTAAAACATTGGATGCTTCAATCATCATACGGGAGAGAAGTACACGTACTTTTTCTCCTCCGGATAATACCTTCATACGTTTCACACCGTCATCTCCGGCAAAAAGCATACGGCCAAGGAAACCACGAACATAGGTGGCATCTTTGATTTCGGAGAACTGGGTTAACCAGTCTGCAATCTGTAAGTCGTTGCCTTCAAAAATTTTGGTGTTGTCTTTTGGAAAGTAGGAAGTGGAAGTGGTGATTCCCCATTTGTAACTTCCTTCGTCCGGTTCCATTTCTCCGGAGAGAATCTGGAATAAAGTGGTTTTGGCAATGGTGTTTCCGCCGACAAAAGCGATTTTGTCGTCGTGTCCTACGATAAAAGATACATTGTCAAGAACCTTAACACCGTCGATGGTTTTGCTGATGCCTTCGACAGTTAATACTTCATTACCGATTTCACGCTCAGGACGGAAATCAATGTAAGGATATTTTCTGGAAGAAGGTTTGATTTCATCCAACTCAATTTTTTCAAGGGCTTTCTTTCTGGAAGTAGCCTGCTTGGATTTAGAAGCGTTGGCAGAGAAACGGGAGATGAAGTCCTGTAACTCTTTGATTTTTTCTTCTTTTTTCTTGTTGGCTTCTTTCATTTGCTTTAAGGCAAGCTGACTGGATTCGTACCAGAAATCGTAGTTGCCGGCGTAAAGCTGGATTTTAGCATAGTCAATGTCTGCAGTATGGGTACATACCTTATTTAAGAAATAACGGTCATGGGATACTACAATCACAGTGTTGTCAAAATTAATTAAAAACTCTTCCAGCCATGCAATGGCATCAAGATCAAGATGGTTGGTAGGCTCGTCAAGAAGAAGAATGTCAGGGTTACCAAAAAGGGCCTGAGCAAGCAAAATCTTAACTTTGTCGTTACCTTCCATATCTTTCATTAAGTTGTAATGAAGTTCCGGAGCGATACCAAGTCCGTTTAACAGCATGGCAGCATCGGATTCTGCATTCCATCCGTCCATTTCAGCAAATTCCGCTTCCAGTTCAGAAGCTCGGATGCCGTCGTCATCGGAAAAATCTTCTTTTGCATATATGGCATCTTTTTCCTTCATAATGTCATAAAGACGTTTGTTTCCAAGAATAACAGTATCAAGTACGGTGTACTCGTCATATTTAAAGTGGTCCTGCTTCAAAAAGGAGAGACGCTGTCCCGGTGTAATGGTAACATCGCCTCCGGTTGGCTCCAACTCACCGGATAAAATTTTCAAAAATGTAGATTTACCGGCACCGTTGGCTCCGATAATACCGTAGCAGTTGCCTTCGGTAAATTTGATGTTAACATCTTCGAACAGTGCTTTCTTTCCGAAACGCAAAGAGACATTGTTTGCACTAATCATATGGTTTCCTTTCTTATTTAAAATCATAAAATTTCATGGTTATTTTTAGTCGCTTTTTCTATTGTACAAGATTATAGGAATTTTTCAAGGGTGTGAGGAGTGTTAATAAAAAGACAATATACGTTATTTGGTAGAAAAGCATAATATTTTACCTAAAAAATGCGTCGATATGGCAAAAAAACCAAAAACCCTTGATTTTATGACATAATTAAACTATCATATATATCTAGAGGTCATGTCTCGGGATGGGGCCTGAGACGACCCAAAACGTAGGAGGGAATAGTAATGAAACGTTCAATGAAAACTATGGATGGTAACCATGCAGCAGCACATGCGTCATATGCGTTTACTGATGTAGCGGCTATCTATCCTATTACTCCATCATCTGTTATGGCAGAAGCTACAGATGAATGGGCAACACAAGGCCGTAAAAATGTATTTGGACATACCGTACAGGTAACTGAAATGCAGTCAGAGGCAGGAGCAGCTGGTACTGTTCATGGTTCCTTATCAGCAGGAGCTTTAACAACAACTTATACAGCATCACAAGGTTTATTACTTATGATTCCAAACTTGTACAAGATTGCAGGTGAAGGACTTCCGGGTGTATTCCATGTATCCGCTCGTTGTATTGCAAGCCATGCATTATCAATTTTCGGTGATCATTCCGATATTTATGCATGTCGTCAGACAGGTGTGGCTATGTTATGTGAATCTTCCGTACAGGAAGTTATGGACTTAACTCCAGTTGCACACTGTGCATCCATTAAAGGAAAACTTCCATTTATCAACTTCTTCGATGGATTTAGAACTTCTCACGAAATCCAGAAGATTGAAACATGGGATTACGAAGATTTGAAAGATATGGTTGATTATGATTCAGTTGCTGAGTTCAGAAACAAATCTCTGAATCCAAATCACCCTGTAGAAAGAGGTTCAGCTCAGAACGGTGACATTTACTTCCAGGCAAGAGAGGCATGCAACCCTAAATACGAAGCAATGCCGGCTATTGTTCAGAAGTATATGGACATGGTTAACGAGAAGATCGGAACCGATTATAAATTATTTAACTACTACGGAGCTAAAGATGCTACACATGTAATCATCGCTATGGGTTCTGTATGTGATACTATTGATGAAACAATTGACTACTTAGTTGCTAAGGGCGAGAAGGTAGGTCTTGTTAAGGTTCGTTTATACAGACCATTCTGTAAAGAAGCTTTAATCGAGGCAATTCCTGATACTGTTGAGCAGATTTCTGTACTTGACAGAACAAAAGAGCCTGGAGCAATGGGAGAGCCATTATACTTAGATGTTGTTGCAGCATTAAAGGGATCTAAATTTGATCAGACACCAATCTTCACAGGACGTTATGGTCTTGCTAGTAAAGATACAACACCTGGACAGATTATTGCTGTATACAAGAACCATGATAAGAAGGTATTCACTGTAGGTATCAACGATGATGTTACACATCTTTCACTTGATGTTACAGAGAATCCTGTTACAACTCCTGAAGGAACAATTAACTGTAAATTCTGGGGATTAGGTGCTGACGGTACTGTTGGTGCTAACAAGAACTCCATCAAGATTATCGGAGACAACACAGACATGTATGCTCAGGCTTACTTTGACTATGACTCCAAGAAATCCGGTGGTGTTACAATTTCTCATTTACGTTTTGGTAAGAAAGCAATTCGTTCCACATATTTAATCAGCAAAGCTAACTTTGTTGCATGTCACAACCCTGCATATGTTCATAAATATGACATGGTTCAGGACTTAGTTGACGGTGGTACATTCCTTTTGAACTGCCCATGGGATATGAAGGGAATCGAAGAGAACCTTCCTGGACAGGCAAAACGTTACTTAGCAGAACACAACATTAAATTCTACGTTATCGACGGAATCAAGATCGGTAAAGAAATCGGACTTGGCGGACGTATCAATACAGTTCTTCAGTCTGCATTCTTCAAACTTTCCGGAGTACTTGAAGAGACTAAGGCCATCGAACTTATGAAAGCAGCTGCAAAAGCTACTTACGGTAAGAAGGGTGACAAGATCGTACAGATGAACTACGATGCAATTGACGAAGGTGCGAAACAGGTAGTTGAAATCAAAGTTCCAGAAAGCTGGAAGAACTGCGAAGATGAATTCCTTGGAAAGAAAGCTACAGGCGACAACAAGGAAGCAGTTGACTTCGTTAACAACATCCAGATTCCGGTTAACGCTCAGCAGGGTAATAAATTACCGGTATCTGCATTCGTCGACTATGTAGACGGAACTACACCAAGTGGTACAGCAGCATTTGAAAAACGTGGTGTTGCAGTTGACGTTCCAATGTGGGACCCAACCAAGTGTATCCAGTGTAACTTCTGTTCTTATGTATGTCCTCATGCAGTTATCAGACCAGTTGCTATGACTGAAGAAGAAGCTAAGAATGCACCGGCTGATATGAAGATGAAAGACATGACAGGAATGCCTGAATACAAGTTTGCAGTTACTGTATCAGCTTATGACTGTACAGGATGTGGATCTTGTGTAAACGTATGTCCTGGAATGAAGGGAGAGAAAGCACTCTCCATGGAGAACTTCGAAGCTAACGAAGGAATCCAGAAATACTTCGATTACGGAAGAACACTTCCTGTAAAAGAAGATGTAGTAGAGAAATTCAAAGTGTCAACAGTAAAAGGTTCTCAGTTCAAACAGCCATTACTTGAGTTCTCAGGAGCTTGTGCTGGTTGTGGTGAAACACCTTATGCAAAACTTGTTACACAGTTATTCGGTGATAGAATGTACATTGCAAACGCAACAGGATGTTCCTCTATTTGGGGTAACTCTGCACCTTCTACACCATATACAACCACTCCGGAAGGAAAAGGACCGGCTTGGTCTAACTCCTTATTCGAGGATGGTGCTGAGTTTGGATACGGTATGTTCCTTGCTCAGAAGGCAATCCGTGAAGGCTTAAAAGAAAAAGTTTGCAACATTGCTGAAAACGGAAAAGATGCTGACGCTAAGGCAGCTGCTCAGGAATGGTTAGATACCTACTCATGTGGTGTTGAAAACGGACCTGCAACTGACAAACTTGTATGCGCATTAGAGAAATGCGGATGCGAAGAAAGCAAAGCAATCTTAAAAGACAAAGATTTCCTTGCTAAGAAGTCCCAGTGGATCTTCGGTGGTGACGGATGGGCATACGACATCGGATTCGGTGGTGTTGACCATGTACTTGCTTCCGGAAGAGACATTAACATCTTAGTATTCGATACTGAGGTATATTCCAACACAGGTGGACAGTCTTCTAAATCTACACCGGTAGGTGCTATCGCACAGTTCGCTGCAGGTGGTAAAGAAGTTAAGAAGAAAGACCTTGCAGGAATCGCTATGAGCTATGGTTATGTATACGTTGCTCAGGTATCTATGGGTGCTGATTACAACCAGTGCGTAAAAGCTATTGCAGAAGCAGAAGCTTATCCTGGACCATCCATCGTTATCTGCTACGCTCCATGTATCAACCATGGTATTAAGAAAGGTATGGCTAAGTCTCAGACAGAAGAGAAACTTGCTGTAGAGGCAGGATACTGGCACAACTTCCGTTACAATCCAGCACTTGCTGCTGAAGGAAAACCAGCATTCTCATTAGATAGCAAGATGCCAACAGGAGACTTCAAAGAGTTCTTAAACGGAGAAGTTCGTTACAACGCACTTGTACGTGCTAACCCAGAAAGAGCTGAAGAATTATTCCAGAAGGCAGAAGAGAACTCTAAGAATAAGAGATCTTACCTTGAGAAGTTAGTTAAACTTTACGGTGCTGAATAATTTCAGAACGGATTATAAGAGATAATATAAAGAGCTGTTGCACGAAGTAATTCGTGCACAGCTCTTTTTTTGGTTTTGAATTGTTAGGCAATTGGAAATGTAATGACGTGTTTTTGTAAAACACAATGGGGTAATTTATGGTACAATATACTAATTAAGTATAAATTACGATGAAAGGAATATCTATGAGTGTTGAAAATCGCGATCATATAGTGAAAACAGTTATTCCGGGAAGCATTGCCATGGAGCTTGGCGTGGAAAGCGGAGATTTGCTTGTGGAAATCAATGGCCGGGAAGTCAAAGATATTTTTGACTATCACTATTTATGTAACGAAGAATATCTCACTGTTGTAATCGAGAAGCCAACGGGAGAACAGTGGGAGCTGGAAATTGAAAAAGAATACGAAGAAGATTTAGGTATCGAGTTTGAAAACGGTCTCATGGATGATTATCGTTCCTGTAGCAATCATTGTATTTTTTGTTTTATCGATCAGATGCCTCCGGGCATGAGAGAGACGCTGTATTTCAAAGATGATGATAGCAGATTGTCTTTTTTACAGGGAAATTACGTAACCTTAACCAATATGAGTGAGGCGGACATTGAAAGAATCATTACTTATAAGATGTCGCCCATCAATGTTTCGGTGCAGACCACCAATCCGGAGCTTCGCGTGAAGATGCTTCACAACAAATTTGCAGGGGAAGCGCTTAAGAAAATTGACCGTTTTGTGGAGGCCGGAATTGTAATGAATGGCCAGATTGTTCTCTGCAAAGGGGTGAATGATAAAGAAGAATTGGAGCGCAGTCTTTCGGATTTGGCAAAATATGCTCCGGTGATGCAAAGCGTATCGGTGGTTCCGGTGGGACTTTCCAAGTACCGCGAAGGATTGTATCCTTTAGAGCCTTTTACCAAAGAAGAGGCGGGAGAAACCATTGATATCATTGAAAAATGGCAGAAGATTGTATATGAAAAGCATGGAATCCATTTTGCCCAGGCCAGTGATGAATGGTATCTTTTGGCGGAGAGAGAAGTGCCGGAAGAACAGCGATACGATGGATTTTTGCAGTTGGAAAACGGAGTTGGAATGCTGAGACTTCTGGATAAGGAGTTTCATCAGGCACTTGATATGGCAAAAGGGTCTGAGAAGAAAAAAAACGTACTTGTTGCCAGCGGTAAATTGGCTGCTCCAACCATTGAGAAATTAAGTAAAGAAGTAAAGGCAAAGTATCCTAATGTTCATATTAAAGTGAAAGCCATTCGCAATGACTTTTTTGGGGAAATGATCACGGTGTCGGGACTGATTACAGGACAGGATCTTGTGGCACAGGTAAAGGAGGAAGAGGCCGATGTGCTTTTGATTCCGATTAATATGCTCCGAAGCGGTGAGGAAACTTTGCTGGATGATTATACTGTAAGTCAGGTGGAAGAGGAAATCAAAATGCCTATACGAGTGGTACAGTCAGGGGGAGAAGATTTGCTTTTGGCCATGATCGAATAGGAAACTATTGCAATACACATCTCTTTGGAATATACTAGATGTGGATGTTTGCAATTAATATAACCACTAATTGTGGTGAACAGCAGACAGAGTAAAGAAAGGAAATTTTTATGAGCAAACCAGTGGTAGCCATTGTAGGCAGACCGAACGTTGGTAAATCTACCCTGTTCAATGTAATTGCAGGTGAGAGAATTGCCATTGTACAAGATACACCGGGTGTAACAAGAGACCGAATTTATGCCGATGTGTCATGGTTAAACTATCAGTTTACTTTAATCGATACAGGCGGTATTGAGCCTGATTCGAAAGATATTATTTTAAGTCAAATGCGTGAACAGGCAGAAATTGCCATTCAGACAGCAGACGTTATTGTGTTTATTGTAGATGTACATCAGGGACTTGTGGATGCAGATGCCAAGGTGGCAGATATGCTTCGCAAGAGCCGTAAACCGGTACTTCTTGTGGTGAATAAAGTGGATGACTTTAAGAAGTATATGCCGGATGTGTATGAATTTTATAATTTGGGAATCGGAGAGCCGGTTCCGGTATCGGCAGCTTCAAGACTTGGTCTTGGTGACATGCTTGATGAAGTGGTGAAACATTTTCCAAATAAGGATGCCATGGAGGAAGAGGATGATCGACCGAAGGTGGCCATTGTTGGAAAACCTAACGTTGGAAAGTCATCTTTGATTAACAAGCTTTGCGGAGAAAGCCGTGTGATTGTATCCGATATTGCAGGAACCACAAGAGACGCCATTGATACAGATGTGAAGTACAATGGAAAAGAGTATGTTTTTATCGATACGGCCGGTATTCGTAGAAAGAATAAGATCAAAGAAGAGATTGAAAAATACAGTATTATTCGAGCAGTATCGGCGGTGGAAAGAGCCGATGTGGTGCTTCTTGTTATTGACGCCACTGAGGGCGTTACCGAGCAGGATGCCAAGATTGCAGGGGTTGCTCACGATCGTGGTAAGGGAATCATTATCATTGTAAATAAATGGGATGCCATTGAGAAAAATGATAAGACCATGTACCGTGAAACCGAAAAGATAAGAGATATTTTAAGCTTTATGTCCTATGCGGAGATTATGTTTGTTTCTGCCAAAACAGGACAGCGTTTAAATCAGATTTACGATATGATTGACGTGGTTATTGAAAACAACTCCATGCGTGTGGCAACCGGAGTATTGAATGAGATCATGTCTGAGGCCGTTGCAATGCAGCAGCCGCCAACAGATAAAGGAAAACGTCTGAAGTTATACTATATTACTCAGGCGTCCACCAAACCACCAACATTCGTTATTTTTGTAAACGATAAGAAACTGATGCACTTCTCATATGAGAGATACTTGGAAAATAGAATTCGTGATACCTTTGGTTTTAGAGGTACCTCTCTGAAGTTTATCATCAGGGAGAGAAAGGGAGAATAGAAACATGGTAATAGCAAGAATCGTATCCATAGTAATCGGATATGTTTTTGGCCTGTTTGAAACAAGTTATTTATATGGGAAAATGAAAAATACAGACATCAGGGAGCATGGAAGCGGTAATGCAGGAACCACCAACGCCCTTCGTACCTTTGGCGTATGGGGAGGTGTGATTACCCTTCTTGGCGATGTGTGTAAAAGTATTTTGGCCATTGTAATTGCCTATTTACTGTTTCACAATCAATACCCGGATTCTGTAAAGCTTCTTATGATGTATGCGGGGTTAGGAGCCATTTTGGGACATAATTTTCCTTTTTACCTTAGTTTTAAAGGAGGAAAAGGAATTGCATGTACCGGAGGTTTTATCATCGCCTTTTGTCCGGCTATGGTGCCTCTTTGTCTGGCAGTTTTTGTCGGAGCCATTGTAGTTACAAGATATGTATCCCTTGGATCGCTGCTTGTGGTGATTGTTTTTTACATGCAGTTGTTGATTTTTGGAAATCAGGGAATGCTTGGGGTGGATTATTCTTGTTTAAATGAAATCTACTTACTGGGAGCAGTGATTGTGGTTATGGCATTTGTAAGACACCGTGGAAACATTGTGAAACTGTGGAATCATAACGAAAATAAGATAAGCTTTCATAAGAAAGAAGAGGAGAAATAAGTATGAGCAAAGTAAGTGTAATTGGAGCGGGTAGCTGGGGCACCGCATTGGCAATTGTATTAAACGATAACGGACATGATGTGACGGTATGGTCCATTATGGAAGATGAAATTGAATCCCTGAAGAAGAATCGTGAGAATGTCTCCAAACTTCCGGGAGTGCATATTGATGAAAAGGTGCATTTTACCGCAGATTTAAAAGAAGCAATGGAAGACAAAGAACTTCTTGTGCTGGCAGTGCCATCTATTTTTACCAGAAGTACCTGTAAAAGTATGAAAGAAAACTTAAAAGACGGACAGTTGATTGTTACTGTGGCAAAAGGAATTGAGGAAGACACCAACCTTACGTTGGCGGAAATCATCAAAGAAGAGTTGCCAAAGGCAGAAGTGGCAGTGCTTTGCGGTCCAAGCCATGCAGAGGAAGTTGGTAGAAGAATTCCAACCACCGTTGTGGCAGGAAGCAAGAAGAAAGCAACTGCGGAGTTTGTTCAGAGTCTTTTTATGAACGAAAACTTCCGTGTATATACATCACCGGACGTACTTGGTATGGAAATCGGATCTTCCTTAAAGAACGTAATTGCCCTTGCAGCAGGAATGGCAGACGGACTTGGCTATGGAGACAATACCAAGGCTGCGTTGATCACCAGAGGAATTGCTGAAATCGGACGTTTGGCAGTAGCCATGGGAGCCAAGGTGGAAACCCTTTCCGGATTGACAGGAATCGGAGATTTGATTGTTACCTGCGCATCTGTTCACAGCCGTAACCGCAAGGCCGGATATTTGATCGGACAGGGTAAAACCATGAAAGAAGCCATGGACGAGGTTCAGATGGTGGTGGAAGGTGTATATTCCGCCAAATCAGCAAAACAGTTGGGAGAGAAATACAACGTTACCATGCCACTTGTGGAAATGGTGAACCGTGTATTGTTTGAAGATTTCCCGGCAAAAGAAGCAGTCAGAGAATTGATGCTTCGTGATAAGAGAATTGAAAACTCAGAACTTAGTTGGGATGAATAGAGAAAAATCGGGTGAGGCATCCGTGGAGGTTTAGCTATGATTTATGTAATAAAAAAGGATGGAACAAGAGAAGCATTTAATGTGCAAAAGGTTGTAACTGCAGTGAATAAATCCGCCTATCGTGCATTGATTACGTTTACACAGGCGGAGCTTGAGTTTATCTGCAAGTTTGTGGAAGAAAAAATTCAAGATTTAGAGATTAATGAAGTGCCAATCGCTACCATGCACAACGTGGTGGAAGGTGCACTTGAGAGAGTAAATCCTTTGGTGGCAAAAAGCTATCGCGATTACAGAAATTATAAACAGGATTTTGTTGCCATGTTGGATGAGGTATATAAGAAAAGCCAGTCCATTATGTACATTGGCGACAAAGAGAATTCCAATACGGACAGCGCCCTTGTATCAACCAAGCGAAGCTTGATTTTTAACGAGTTAAACAAGGAATTGTACAAGAAATTCTTTTTAACCACAGAAGAAGTTCAGGCCATTCGCGACGGATATATTTACATTCATGACATGTCTGCAAGACGTGACACCATGAATTGCTGCCTCTTCAACGTAAAAGAGGTATTGACCGGCGGTTTTGAAATGGGAAATTTATGGTACAACGAGCCAAAAACCTTAGAGGTTGCCTTCGATGTAATCGGGGACATTGTACTTAGTGCGGCAAGCCAGCAGTACGGCGGTTTTACCATTCCAAGTGTGGAGACCATTTTGGAACCATACGCAGAAAAATCCTATGTAAAATACATGGAAAAATACACTGCCATGGGAGTCAGTGAAGAGCGTGCCAAAGAAGAGACCATGAAGGATATTACCAACGATTTTGAACAGGGATTCCAGGGCTGGGAGTACAAGTTTAATACAGTAGCCAGTAGCCGTGGAGATTATCCTTTTATCACTGTTACCGCAGGTACCGGAACTTCTAAGTTTGCAAAATTGGCAACCATTTCCATGTTGAAAGTAAGAAAGAACGGACAGGGTAAAAAGGGCAGAAAGAAGCCGGTACTCTTTCCGAAAATTGTCTTTTTATATGATGAAAACCTTCACGGTGAGGGAAAAGAACTGGAAGATGTGTTTGACGTAGCCATTGAGTGCTCACAGAAAACCATGTATCCGGATTGGTTGTCCTTAACCGGAAAAGGCTATATTGCCAGCATGTACAAACGCTACGGGAAAATCATTTCCCCTATGGGATGCAGAGCCTTTTTATCCCCTTGGTATGAAAAGGGCGGTATGTATCCGGCAGATGATGAGGATCAGCCGATTTTCGTAGGCCGTTTTAATATGGGAGCAATTTCCCTGCATTTGCCAATGATTCTGGCAAAAGCAAGACATGAAAGCAAAGATTTCTATGAGGTTTTGGATTACTATCTTGGATTGATCAGAAACCTGCATATCAGAACCAGAGACTATTTGGGCGAGCTTCGTGCAAGCACCAACCCACTGGCTTACTGCGAAGGAGGATTCCTTGGAGGACACCTTGGTCTTCACGACAAGATTCGTCCCCTTCTTGACAGTGCCACAGCCTCTTTTGGCATTACTGCATTAAACGAATTGCAGCAGCTTTACAACAAAAAGTCCATTGCAGAAGACGGACAATTTGCTTTAGAGGTGCTTGAGTATATTAACAAAAAGACCCAGGAGTTCAAGGACGAAGACGGTATTTTGTATGCTATTTACGGTACACCGGCAGAGAACCTTTGCGGACTTCAGGTAAAACAGTTCCGTAAAAAATACGGCATTGTGGAAAATGTTTCTGACAGGGAATACGTATCCAACAGTTTCCACTGTCACGTTTCAGAAGATATTACACCGATTGAAAAGCAGGATTTGGAATACCGGTTCTGGGAGCTTTGCAACGGTGGAAAAATCCAGTATGTAAGATATCCAATCAGCTACAACAAAGAAGCGGTGAAAACCCTTGTTCGAAGAGCTATGGATATGGGACTTTACGAAGGTGTGAACCTTTCACTGGCATACTGTGATGATTGCGGTCACGAGGAACTGGACATGGACGTATGTCCGGTTTGTGGAAGCAAGAACCTTACCAAAATTGACCGTATGAACGGCTATCTTTCCTACTCCAGAGTAAAGGGAGATACCAGATTGAATGAGGCTAAAATGGCTGAAATCAAAGACAGAAAATCCATGTAGAAAGAGATAAGTTATGCGATACCATAATATTACAAAAGACGATATGAACAACGGAGACGGACTTCGGGCCGTGTTATGGTTATCCGGATGCGATCACTGCTGTGAAGGATGTCAAAATCCCATCACCTGGGACCCCAACGGCGGGTTACCGTTTGACAGCAAAGCCAAAGAGGAGTTGTTTGGAATTTTGGAAAAAGATTATACATCCGGCATCACTTTTAGCGGAGGAGATCCTTTGTATATTGGAAACCGAATGGATGTTACGAGTCTGGCAAAAGAAATTACAAAGAAGTTTCCGGATAAAACCATCTGGATGTATACCGGTTTTTATTACGAGGACGTGGCTCAATTGGAAGTAATGAACTACGTGGATGTTTTGGTGGACGGACCTTTTGTCCTGGCAAAAAGGGACACCACGTTGCACTGGGTTGGCAGCGGCAACCAGCGGGTTATCGATGTAAAAGAAACCAGAAAACAGGGGAAGGTGATTTTACACGAGACGCCGGAAGTGGACACCAGATTAATTGAGAAAATGAGCAGCAATTCCGGTTGCATGTTATAAAGGGTACCGGTTTTGCGTAAAGTTTAAGGAGAGCTAGAGATGGAAAAAATTCAGATCATGTATCACAGCGATGAGCTTGAAAAGATAAAATACACCCCGGATGGCAAAGGTGATTGGATCGACCTTCGTTCCGCCGAAAACGTCACCTTAAAGACCGGTGACTTCAAACTGATCAACCTGGGAGTTTCTGTGAAAATCCCGGATGGCTATGAGTTGATTATTGCACCAAGAAGTTCCACTTTTAAGAACTTTGGCGTTCTTCAGACCAATGGCATCGGCGTGGTGGACAACACCTATTGTACGTCCAAGGATATTTTAATGATGCCGGTTTTAGCAATGCGAGATACCGAAATTCATGTAAATGACCGGATTTGTCAATTCCGCATTCAGAAAAATATGCCGGAACTTGAAATCATGGAAGTAGAAAACCTTGAAGGCGAAGCCAGAGGCGGCTTTGGAAGTACGGGAATTCAATAAAAATCAAAACAGTAAGAGGCAACCATTTCGTTGGTTGCTTCTTTTTTTTGAAAAATGGCTGACAAGGGCAAAAGACACAAAAGTTTCTCAGAATCGAAAAAAACACATTTCATGATACAGTTTGCTCAAGGAAACTACTGAAAATGGATTAGCAGGGAAAATAAGGAGGGAAAGTCGTTTTTTATCGGTTTTCTTAAGTGTAGTCATGGTATTAAGCCTGGTGTTACCGGCGATGCCAACCAATGTGGCATCGGCGGTTGCTTATCTGATTTGGGATGGTACAAACAAACAAATGGTAAGTGGTAGCAGAAAGTATAACCATTAACGACCCTATTGAGATTGAAGAAAAGCTATAAATATCTGCTTCCAGGTAACCAGCCCTTGTCCCCTGAAGCAAGGAAAAGCAGAAAAAGAGAAGAAAAGCTATGAATATCTGCCTTGGAACAGTGAAGGAGTAGTGCGGATCGGCTGCGGAGGCAGAAAAAGATGGAAAGTAAAGGAATATCTGCTTCCAGGTAACCAGCCCTTGTCTCCTGAAGCAAGGGAAGGCAGACAAAAGAGAAGAAAAGCAATAAATATCTGCCTAGGAGAGTTGAAGGAGTAGTGCGGGTCGGCTGCGGAGGCAGAAAAAAGATGGAAAGTAAAGGAATATCTGCTTCCAGGTAACCAGCAGATGTGAAGAGAAGCGAGGAGGGAAAGTCGTTTTTTATCGGTTTTCTTAAGTGTAGTCATGGTATTAAGCCTGGTGTTACCGGCGATGCCAACCAATGTGGCATCGGCGGTTGCTTATCTGATTTGG
>JAILCP010000037.1 GCA_024680055.1 Lachnospiraceae bacterium
TTTTTTTCATATTCTATAACCCCACTACTGAAAAAGCAATCACATACATAATGATAATTGCAACTGTCGCTACGATATCCAATATACCCAGTACTCTAACCATCTTTTCTTCCCTTGCTATCCTTCTTCCCACAAAGAAAAATGCAAAGCCTAAGAAAGCCAATAAGGTAAATACACCTATCAGACTTCTTATTACTTGTGAATCCACCTTTGAGACTATAAGTGCAATCGCAAGTGGAGCTGATATGATTGGGATTAGCTCCAATCCCACTGCAAATGTTTTTTTATTCATACTAAATACCTCCCATCTCAACATCCGAAGTAAAAGCTTTCAGACGGATGTTGCTCATCCTCTGTAAAAGCACGCAACTTTCCACGTGCACCGTATGCGGGAATTGATCCACGCACTGAATCTTAGAAATCTTATACTCATCTTCGCAAAGAATCTTCAAATCCCTTGCCAGGGTTGCACTGTCACAGCTTACGTACACAATCCGCTGCGGTTTCATTTTCAACATGGTGGATAAAAGCTTCTCATCGCAGCCTTTTCTTGGCGGATCAACCACCACCACATCAATGGGCTCTGCATCCTTGCCCAAAACCTGCTCCTCAAACACGTCCTCTGCTTTTCCCACAAAGAATTCTGTGTTGGTTAAGCCATTGTCTTTGGCGTTCTCTCTGGCATCCAAAATGGCCTGCTCTATAATTTCCACGCCATGGACCATTTTGGCATTGCGGGCCAAGAATAAGGAAATGCTACCGGTACCGCAGTATAGGTCCCAAACATTTTCGTTGCCGGTAAGGCCTGCATATTCCAGGGCCTTTTTATATAGTTTCTCGGTTTGCGCCGGATTGACCTGGAAAAAAGATAATGGGCTGATTCGATAGGTAATTCCATCCAGTTCATCGATTATGTAAGGCTCACCCCATAAAACCCGATAGGTTTTTCCCATGATCACGTTGTTGCGAGAAGTGTTTTCACTTACACAAATTGAGGCAATGGCAGGTACTGCTGCCAAAAGCTTCTGGCATAAAAGATCTTCCTCCGGAAGTTTTTTGCCATTAATCACAAGGCATACCATAAACTGCCCGGTGGTAAAACCTTTACGGATTAAAACGTGACGAATAAGACCTTTGCCGATGGTTTCCTCATAGGCTGCAACACCATGAGCCTCCATATATGCTAAAATGCAATCCAAGATCAGCTGGTTTTCTTTCACACCAAGAAGGCAATCTTCACACTCCATAATGTCATGAGTCCTTCCTGCGTAAAAACCGGCAATTGGTTTTCCGTTCTTTTCACCCACCGGAAATTGTGCCTTATTGCGATAGCGATAAGGTTTTTCCATGCCGATAATGGGATCCATAAGATTCATGATTTCTTCTGAGAAACCACCGATACGTTGTAAATTGTTTTTCACCAGGCGTTCTTTAAAAGAAAGCTGGGCATCATAGCTCATGGCCTGAATCTGACAGCCACCGCATTGTCTTGCAATGGAGCATGGCGGAGTTACCCGGTCTTTTGACGGTTCTATAACTTCCATTAATCTGGCAAAACCGTAGTTTTTTTTCAATTTCATCACCTTGACGGAGGCCACATCTCCAATAATGGTATCCTTAATAAACAGCGGAAAGCCATCTACTTTCCCGATTCCTTCCCCTGTGTGACTCATATCTTCAATTGTAACTGTAAAAATATCGTTCTTCTTCATTCCAACTGTGTCCTTAGCAATCTGTAGTTCTTCGAATATTGCTTTCAAAAAGACGATTGTAGCCAAGCCATACGCTCTCTTCGTCTTTTGGTCCGGTTAACAATTCTTTAAAGGTTTCCATTTTGGCATCCATATTGTCTGCAAAACTTAAGGCCACAGCCTCCATTAATGCAGGTTTCTTAGGTGAACCGAATTCCAGTTCCCCATGATGGGATAAAATAAGGTGCTTTACCTCACCGGCCAAAACCGGTGGAAATCCCGGAATTGTGGTAATGCAGGAGGAGATCATCTCGGTACCGATAATAATGTGACCAAGAAGATTGCCTTCGTCGGTGTAATCGTTCATTGGGAAGGCGGAAAGTTCTTTTACCTTACCAATGTCATGCAGCATGGCCGCAGTGATTAAAAGATCCCGGTTCAACATTGGATAATTACTTGCAAAGAAATCGCAAACCTTTGTTACACTTAAGGAGTGCTCCAAAAGACCACCGATAAAACCGTGATGGACATTTTTGGCTGCGGAATGATTCTTGTATTCTTTGACCAGTGCCTCATCTTCAATCAGCATCTTAGTGGTAAGCTCTTTTAAGTAAGGATTCTTTATGGAAGCGATAAAATGCTTCATCTCTGTGTACATTTCCTCAATATCCTTCTCGCTCACCGGCAAATAATCACGAGGATCGTATTCCCCTTCTGCCACCTTACGAACCCGCTTGACATTCATTTGCAAAACGCCGTTAAAACTGGTGACATCAGCTCCCACCTCAATGTAATCAAGGGCATCGCAGTCCTCAATTCCGGCAGAACTAAGATCCCAGATCTTGGCATCGATGGTTCCTGTTTTATCCTGAAGAATCATGGAATCGTATGGTTTCCCGTTCTTTGTAACCGCAGATGTTCTTTGTTTACAAAGATATACTGCCATAACTCTTTCGCCTTCGTGTAATGTTTCAATATATTTCATTTCTATCCTCTTTCTAACGTTCCCGCAACTCAACACGTACGGACACACTTTTATATTTCTTGTCATTTGGTCGAAGGATGTGAATGGTGATAGTATCCCCCACCTTGGCCTTCAACACTTCTTCGGAAAAACTTTTTGCAGTCAACGTGGACACATCATTCACGGATTTGATAATGTCACCCTTTTGAATTCCCACTGCCATGGCAGGAGAATTGTAATTTACGTAATCCACATAGATTCCCTTTGATACGTTATATATGTTGGCAGTTTCATCATCAATGGTATGAATCTTCACACCCACGTAAGGAATCTTTTCGTTGTTGCAAAGTATCTCGATTAAGGAAGACAAATCACTGATTCCGTAAGCCTTGATGGTCAGATTCTCTCCGCTGACGTCCTCGTTGTGGGTAATTAAACCGACTACCTTACCCTTGGTATCCAGCAAAAATCCTCTAGTCTTTCTTCGCCCAAGCATACTGGTTTCCAGCAAGGTATACTCTCTGTCCATGCACTGTGTGGTGCTTGAAACAGAGGTAAACTGTCCTGCGTTCAGTGATTTATAAGAACCAAGGGGATTACCAATGGCCACGGTATAAGCACCCGGACTTAACTTTCCCGAGTCACCCATCTTCGCCACTGTAATGCTTCTTCTGGTCTGTTCATTCAAATCCGCCACAGGAACACGGATAACAGAAATCCCCGTCTCCTTGTCAACACCAAGCACGGTACCTATCACCGTCTGACCGCCGCAAAAAGTAATGTTGGCAGTCTCTTCGCTTTTCACCGCATCCGGAGTGGCAAGCACAATAATGTTCTGATCTGTGTTACCCATAATAATACCGCAATTGTAATCTGTGGTACCACCTTCGTAGCCTTCCACTGCATTGAGGTTCACACCCACCAAAAACTTGGAAGCCTGCTCTCCCGTATTGTACAATTCATCAAAAAAAGCCTGATCTTCCGTGTCTGTACCGCCCTTGCGTTCCTCGTCATCACTTCCGTCCATTTGAATCACCACCTGGTCCTCTGTTTTCAGGCCAAGATGCTCCTTCAATGAATCGCCGATAAAAAATACGAATAAGAGAACCACAATACTAAAAGCAAGGCCCGCTAAGGCCCCTGACATCACCGTTTGCATCAGCTTTTTCTTGTTCACAGGTTTCTTTTTATATTCTATCTGCATACGCTTTCCCTCACTGCATTCATTATAAACGAAACCCCTTATTTATAGCAAGTATATGGGAAAAGAAACTCTTTTCTAATCCCCCGTTTTGGGGTACAATATCCCTATGAACAATAAAGCTTTAAAAACGTTGGAATACGACAAAATTATTAAACAATTAACTGAATATGCAACTACCAAATCCGGAAAGGATCGTTGTGAAAAACTAACACCTTTTACGGATTTAGAAAAAATAGAAACCATGCAACAAGAGACCGGGGATGCCTTAAGCCGCTTGCTGAAACACGGAAACATTTCATTTTCCGGAGTTCATGATTTACGCTCAGCAATGAAGCGGTTGGAAATTGGCGGAGTCATCAGTATCACTGAGCTCCTTTCTTTTTGCTCTCTTCTTGATGTATGCAGCAGGGCACTTGCTTATAATCGGGCAGAGAAAGCCAACGATACCATAGATAGCCTGAGCCCTTATTTTGACGCAATTACGCCTCTTTCTCCGGTAAAAGAAGAAATCCGGCGCTGCATCCTTTCTGAGGATGAAATTGCCGACGATGCCTCTTCCACGTTGAAATCCATTCGACGTTCCAAGAAGCATACCGTAGACCGCATCCGAACCGAAATGAATTCCATTATGAATTCAGCAGGAAGCATTTTGCAGGACAACGTAATTACCATGCGAAACTCCCGCTATTGCCTTCCGGTGCGTTCCGAATACAAGAACCAGATGCCGGGAATGGTTCACGACCAGTCCTCCAGCGGCTCCACCTTTTTTATCGAGCCAATGGCTGTGGTGAAACTGAACAACGAACTGACGGAACTGGAATTACAAGAGCAGGAAGAAATCCAGGTGATTATTTCAAACCTAAGCAATCTGGTTGGCGAGCACGTGGAGGAACTTCGTGAAAACATCAGAATGATCACACGACTTGATTTTATCTTTGCAAGAGGAATGCTGGCCAAGGAGGAAAATGCCATGAAACCAGTATTTTCCACCGATGGAGTCATACGCATCCGAAAAGGACGCCACCCTCTTATTTCCAAAGATAAGGTTGTGCCGCTTGATATACATCTGGGGGATGATTTTGACTTACTGATTGTCACCGGTCCAAACACCGGAGGTAAGACAGTCTCCCTGAAAACCGTCGGACTTCTTACTCTTATGGGACAGGCCGGCCTTCACATCCCTGCAGGAGATCGAAGCCAGTTGTCCTTATTCAAGGAAGTTTATGCGGATATTGGGGATGAGCAAAGTATTGAACAAAGTTTAAGTACCTTCTCCTCCCATATGACCAACATTGTGGAAATCGGAAAGAAAGCCGATGAACGCGCCCTTGTACTTTTTGACGAGTTGTGCGCAGGTACCGACCCAACAGAGGGTGCCGCATTGGCCATTTCCATTTTGAATGACTGCATGCACCGTGGCGCCAAGATTATGGCCACTACCCACTATTCCGAGTTGAAAGTTTTTGCCCTTTCCGCTCCTCGTGTGGAAAACGCATGCTGTGAATTTGACGTAGAGACCCTAAGTCCTACCTACCGCCTGTTAATTGGCGTTCCGGGAAAGAGTAATGCGTTTGCAATTTCCACCAAACTTGGACTTCCGAACTACATTATTGAAGACGCCAAAAAGAGACTGGACTCCTCCTCTCAATCCTTCGAAGATGTTTTGACGGATTTGGAGATGAAACGTGTGTCCCTGGAAGAATCTCTTGAAGCCGCCTCCAAGTACGAAAAAGAAGTCCAAACCTTAAAAGACGAACTTTCCCGCAAAAAAGACGACATCTCCTTAAAGAGACAACGTCTTTTACAGGAAGCCAATCAGGAGGCAAGTCAGATTCTTGCCAAGGCAAAAGAAGTTGCGGATGAGACCATCAGAGACTTTAACAAATACGCCAGTGAGGCTCCATCCTTAAAGGAAATGGAAGAAAAACGAGCCAAAGTGCGTGAGGAAATGAAGAAGGCACAGTCCTCGCTTTCCATAAGCAAAAAGAAAGCACCGACCACTTCCGGCAAACCTTTAAAACTTCAAATCGGCGACAAGGTAAAAGTCCACAGTTTAAACCTTACCGGAACGGTACACAGCCTGCCGGATGCAAAAGGAAACCTTTTTGTACAAATGGGTATCCTCAGATCTCAGGTTCATGTTTCGGATTTAAGTCTGATTGAGGAACCGTCTGCTTTTAGCAAACAACCAAAATCAAAGGGTCGCGTCAGCACTCACGGCTTAAATAAATCAAGTTCCATCAATACGGAAATCAATTTGATCGGCATGACGGTGGATGAAGCCATTGCCGTACTTGATAAATACTTGGACGATGCCTACCTTGCCCATTTGGAATCGGTGCGCATTGTTCACGGAAAAGGTACCGGAGCTTTAAGAAATGCCGTCTGCAACCACTTGAAGCACTTAAACTACATTAAATCCTATCGCCAGGGAGCCTTCGGAGAAGGTGACGCCGGCGTTACCATAGCAGAATTTAAATAACCAAAAGGAGGATGCCATGACTACAAAGCAAAAAATTCTCATTGTAGATGATGATGATAATATTGCAGAGTTAATTGCTCTATATTTAACCAAGGAATGCTTTGAAACCACCATTGTCAGCGATGGATTGGACGCCATCAAAGCACTGGATGAATTCCAGCCCAATTTAATTTTATTAGACCTTATGCTTCCGGGCATGGACGGCTACCAGGTATGCCGGGAAATCCGTACCAAATCCAATGTTCCTATTATCATGTTGTCCGCCAAATCCGAAGTATTCGATAAAGTTTTGGGACTGGAACTTGGAGCAGACGATTACCTGGAAAAACCTTTTGACACCAAAGAACTGGTTGCCAGGGTAAAAGCCGTACTTCGTCGTTTCCACAATACCGACGCCGCGGTAAAAGAAGATGCAAAACCTTCCAGCAACGCAAAAATTGTTAGCTTTCCGGGACTTGTTGTGGACCTTGACAACTTCAGCGTAACCTACCAGGAAAAAAAGATCGATATGCCTCCAAAGGAGCTGGAATTATTATATTTCCTTGCCTCCTCGGCCAATCAGGTATTTACAAGAGAACAACTTCTTGAAAACATCTGGGGATACGATTACCTTGGAGACACAAGAACTGTGGATGTCCACGTAAAACGACTTCGAGAAAAAATCAAAGATACTCCGGACTGGAGACTTGCAACCGTATGGGGTATCGGATACAAATTTGAAACAAGATAAAGGTCAAATGTACTATGAGATGCAAATTATGTAAAAATATGATTCTTTGTTACGGCTTTTTTGCCATTATAACTACGGTATGTGTACATTACTGTATGAGCACCTACTCAGAACATCTCATGGAAGAAAAAGCAGCAAAGAATCTATATTCCAAAGCAGTATCCATAGCCAGTGACTATGGATACAACTTTTATAACAACACTTTAACAAGGGAAAGTCTGGTTCGTTGCCTTAACACCACCACCAAGCTTTTAAATGCTGATATTTGGGTGGTGTCTGCTTCAGGTCAGGTAACTGCAGCCTCCAGGAATCCGGACGCTTCACTGCCTAATAAAATTCAGAATTTCAAAATATCGGATATGTTTGGCAGCAACTACTACACCCTTGGAACTTTTCACTCCACTTTTGACGAGGATTATATCAGCGTATACGCTCCAATCACGCTAAAATATAATGTGGCGGGCTACGTTATGATTCATAAGCCCCTATCCTCGTTGGCAGAAACCTATGCACTTTTAAACAAAGTGACGCGAATGGTCACCTTTGTAATTATCGCCATGTCCCTTGGTCTATTGTTTGCCATGCAGCTTCTGTTTATCCGACCGATTAACAAAATTGTGTATGTGGCAGAGGAATATTCCAAGGATAACTTTAAGCCTCAAATAAAATCCAAGAAAAATGATGAAATTTCCTATATCGGAAATGTTATGAGTTTTATGGCCACCAAAATTGACACCCATGAGGAAAGCCAGCGAAAGTTTATTTCCAACGTTTCCCATGATTTTAAGTCACCCCTTACCTCTATTCGAGGCTACATACAGGCCATGTTGGACGGCACCATACCTATGGAGCAATATCCAAAATACTTAACCATTATTTTTAACGAGGCGGAGAGGTTAACCCAGTTAACCAACAACCTCCTGGATTTGAACCGTATCGGTTCCAGGGATTTTATTATTGAACTTAAAGATTTTGACATTAACACCGTAATTAAAGACTGTGCCCAATCGGTAGAGGGCCAGTGTATTGAAAAGGGCATCGAAATATCCCTTGTACTTACCGGAGAGACCATGATGGTGAACGCAGACCGTTCCAAAATCCAACAGGTGCTATATAACCTGATTGACAATGCCATTAAATTCTCCTCAGCTTCTTCCACCATTACCATCGAAACAAGCTGTAGGGCAGACAAGCTTTTAGTTTCCGTAAAAGATCAGGGCTGCGGCATTCCAAAGGACTCCTTAAACAACGTGTGGAAGCGTTTTTATAAAACAGATGCCTCAAGGGGCAAAGATAAAAAAGGAACCGGCCTTGGACTTTCCATCGTAAAAGAAATTATCCAGGCCCACTCCGAAACCATTGATGTGGTGTCCACAGAAGGCGCAGGAAGCGAATTCACCTTCTCTTTACAGCTATCTGAAGAAGAAACCGCCTAAAAACAAAACCGGCCTAAAATGCCATTTAAGGCATCTTAAGCCGGTATTTCTTTATCTTCTACCATCTATACATCCTTAATCTCTGCCAGTAACTGTAAATACTCATTGGCAGGACAAAGCTGAATCGCACGATTCAAATAATAAGAAGCCATTTCCTTGCCGGATACAGCATGTAACTTCTTCTCAATGTAATAGGCCGCTAAATAAGCAACGTGAGCAGCCAGGTCGCAATAACCATCTGCTAAATATCGTAAAAACGAGGCCTCTAATTCAAAATAAAGATTCATTCTGTCTTCTACTTTCGCTGAATCATAAAAAGCATCCAAATCTGTTATTTTCATTTCAGCTGCTTCTTTCATCTTAAAAATAGCTTCATCACAATGAATAGCTGTGCTCATGATTACTCCTCCATATCTCCTAAAAAATTACCTTTCGCGATTATCCGCTACGAACCTTACAATATCACAATTCATCCTGCTATTCTGCACAAAAGTACATTGATTTTTTGGGAAATATTATAACTAATAAACACATTTAATAGAATTTAACAAAGACGAAAAAAAACGGGTCCTCAAATGAGAACCCGTTTCGCTTTTTAATTAAACTAACTCAAGTAAAACTTCAAGAGCTCCGTCACCTTTACGCTGACCAATCTTTACGATTCTTGTGTAACCACCGTTACGGTTTGCGTATTTAGGAGCAATTTCAGAGAACATCTTGTCGCACATATCAACTTCAACAGTGTTCTTTTTCTTTCCTGCTGTCTGATTTGGAACAGATTTTACAGGATAGAATACTTTCAGCATTTCTCTTCTTGCATGAAGTCTGGAAGGAAGATCTTTCTTAATCTTCTTTTCAACTTCGTCATAAACAGTAACTTTCTTACCATCTACAACTTCTTTTACTCTCTTACCGTTTGCATCTTTACGAGCAACCTTAGCTGTTACAGTAACTTCTTCGAAGTTGTCTTTTTCTTTTACTGCAAGTGCAATAAGTCCTTCAGCAACTTTGCGAATTTCTTTTGCTTTTGCTTCTGTAGTAACAATCTTTCCGTTGTAAAGAAGGTTTGTTACCTGGTTTCTGATCAATGCTTTTCTCTGATCTGCTGTTCTTCCCAGCTTACGATATTTTGCCATTTTAATTTCCTCCATTTTGTATATCCGGCAACGCCTGTGGACTTATATACCGAACATGGTGTATGTTTCCTCATGTTCTAACCTCTTCGCGCTTTATAGGCTTACCGAATCAGCCACCATGAGTGTTATTAAGTCATCTACGGTGACTTATTCATCACCGTGAGATAACTGTAATCCTAATTCTTTTAACTTAGCAAGAACCTCTTCTAAGGACTTACGACCAAGGTTACGTACCTTCATCATATCATCCGGTGTCTTCTGAGTGAGCTCCTGCACTGTGTTAATTCCTGCTCTCTTCAAGCAGTTGTATGAACGAACTGATAACTCTAATTCGTCAATGTTCATCTCGAGTACTTTCTCTTTGCCATCTTCTTTTGCTTCGATCATAACTTCTGCGGTCTTAGCATTTTCAGAAAGGTTTACAAAAAGATTTAAGTGCTCACATAATACTTTAGCTGCTAAGCTGACTGCTTCATCCGGAGCTAATGCACCATTTGTGTATACGTCAAGGATTAACTTGTCGTAATCAGTCATCTGTCCCACACGAGTATTCTGAACCTGTAAGTTTACACGGTCCACAGGTGTATAGATAGAATCTACAGCGATGACACCGATTGGTGTATCTTCTGTCTTATTCTTATCGGCACTGATGTATCCACGACCCTTGTTAATGGTTAATTCCATGTATAATCTGGAATCAGCACCACCGCTAAGAGTAGCGATTACAAGATCAGGGTTCATAATTTCAATATCCTGGTCAACCTGGATATCTTTCGCACGAACCACACCTTCTCCTTCAAACTCAATGTAAGCAACCTTCGGTTCATTGGATGAACTGGTGTTTTTAATCGCCAAATTCTTGATGTTCATAATGATTTCAGTAACATCTTCTTTCACACCCGGGATAGAACTAAATTCATGTAAAACACCTTCAATCTTAACCTGAGTCACTGCTGCTCCAGGTAAGGATGAAAGCATAATTCTTCTTAAAGAATTACCAAGAGTAGTACCATATCCTCTTTCAAGTGGTTCTACGACAAATCTGCCATAGCGTTTATCTTCTGAAATCTCGGTGATTTCAATATTTGGTTTTTCAAAATCGAACACTACAAAGTCCCTCCTTTTATGCAAATTGCTTACATTAATTATTTAGAATATAACTCGACGATAAGCATCTCATCAACAGGAACATCAATTGCGTCTCTGCTAGGTAATTCTTTCACAGTTACTTTGAAGTTCTCCTGATCAGCTTCAAGCCATTCCGGAACTAATCTTCCGCCTGTTACAGCTACGATATCCTTATACTTAACAGATCCTTTTGCTTTCTCTGTAAGTTCGATTACATCTCCAGCCTTAATTAAGTAGGAAGGAATGTTAACCTTCTTACCATTAACAAGTACATGCTTATGATCAACGATCTGTCTTGCTTCTCTTCTTGTTCTAGCAAGTCCTGAACGGAAGATTACATTGTCTAATCTTCTCTCTAACATAATCATAAGGTTAGGACCTGTCATACCAGGCTGTCTATCTGCCTTCTCATAGTAGTTGTGGAAAGGTTTTTCCAAAACACCATAGATGAATTTTGCTTTCTGTTTTTCTCTTAACTGAAGTCCGTACTCAGAGATCTTTCTGTTACCTCTGTTAGACTGTCTTCTAGATTTTTTATTATATCCTAAAACGATTGGATCCAAATCAAGGGATCTACATCTTTTTAATACTGGAGTTCTATTTACTGCCATTATTCAATCTTCCTCCTTATTAGACTCTTCTACGTTTTGGTGGACGACATCCGTTATGTGGTACCGGAGTAACATCCTTAATACTTACTACATCTAATCCTGTTGCTGAAAGCGCACGGATTGCTGCTTCTCTACCTGATCCAGGACCTTTAACCATAACGTCTACTGTCTTCAATCCATGAGGGAGAGCTGCCTTTGTAGCTGTCTCTGCTGCCATCTGTGCAGCGAATGGAGTAGATTTTCTTGAACCTCTAAATCCAAGACCACCGGCACTTGCCCATGAAAGAGCGTTACCCTGAGCATCTGTAATTGTTACGATTGTGTTATTGAAAGATGCCTGAATATGTGCCTGTCCGTGTTCAACGTTTTTCTTTACACGACGTTTTGCATTTTTCTTTGCAACCTGTTTTGCCATATCTAAACTAACCTACTTTCTTAATATTAAAATCAATCTCTAAATCTTATTTCTTCTTATTAGCTACTGTTCTTCTAGGACCTTTTCTTGTTCTAGCATTGTTCTTTGTATGCTGACCACGAACAGGAAGTCCTTTTCTATGACGGATTCCACGATAGCATCCGATTTCCTGTAATCTCTTGATGTTAAGAGCGATTTCACGTCTTAAATCACCTTCTACAGTATATGTTTCATCGATAACAGCACTGATTTTCTTTACATCATCGTCTGTTAAATCTTTGCAACGAACGTCAGCGTCAACGCCTGCTGCTTCAAGAATCTTTGTGGCACTTACTCTACCAATACCGTAAATATAAGTTAAGCCGATTTCTACGCGTTTTTCTCTTGGTAAATCTACACCTGCGATACGAGCCATGTGTGTTTACACCTCCATAAAATATTCTTACAAATTGTTTTCTTGCAATCCCATCACTGACAGCTCCCAAAAGGGCCTGAAATGTGTGCCAGGCAGAATCACAATCCTGCTATCATTTGTCGCCGGTTAAACTCTCGGTATAAAATTCTTCCGGCCAGTGTTTTGTCACTGTTTATTATGAACCAATGGCTAGATCCACCATTGGCAGCCGCACATAATGAATAGTTAACAACAACACAAAAACAAGCCTAAAATAAATTAGCCCTGTCTCTGTTTGTGTTTTGGATTTTCACAGATTACTCTGATGGATCCTTTTCTCTTAATAACTTTGCATTTTTCGCAAATTGGTTTAACTGATGATCTTACCTTCACAGCAAATCCTCCTTTCCACAAACATTGTCGGTAACGTGAAAAAAAGACACACTACCGTCCTTGTTTCCAAAAGTGTCCATTTAGCATTTTAACATAGTCCATTTTGAAAATCAAGAAGTTTTTTGAGTTGTTTAAAATATTTATTTATCTCTCCAAATGATTCTTCCTTTTGTCAAATCATATGGGGACATTTCGATAGTAACTTTGTCACCAGGTAAAATACGAATAAAGTTCATTCGTAATTTTCCGCTGATTGTTGCCAAAATCTGATGACCGTTTTCCAACTGTACTTTGAAAAACGCATTTGGCAATTTCTCTACTACTTCACCTTCAACTTCGATTACATCTGCTTTTGACATTTAATTTCCTCCTGCCATACATGCTTTTATTTTATATATGAACCTATTCGGTTTCATTTACCTTAAACAATTTATTCACCGATTCTGGCGATGATGGTTTTTGTTACCTCATCCGGTTTCATGGTACCATCAAACTCTTCAAGATTACCTTGCTTCTTATAGTAATCAATCAATGGTGCTGTCTGATCATGATATACCTCAAGTCTCTTTAAAACCGTCTGTGGCTTATCATCATCACGAAGTACCAACCCATGTCCGCAGCGATCACATACACCTTCTTTTGCAGGTTTCATATTTACAATATGATAAGTTGCTCCACATTCAGGACATGCTCTTCGACCACCCATACGTTCCACAATCACGTTGTCGGAAACTTCCAGGTCAATGACGTGATCGATGGTCTCATTTATCTGATCAAGTGCTGCATCCAAGCTTTCTGCCTGGGGAATGGTTCTTGGAAAACCATCCAGGATAAAACCTTTTTCACAGTCACTATGTTTTATTCTGTCTACCACTAAATCACAAACCAGTTCATCCGGAACAAGATGACCCTGATCCATATATTCTTTTGCCTTTTTACCAAGCTCTGTTCCTTCTTTAATGTTTGCACGGAAAATATCTCCCGTAGAAATGTGCGGAATACCATATTTATCCGCTAAAACCTTCGCCTGAGAACCTTTACCTGCTCCAGGTGCCCCTAACATAATCAGCTTCATGATTCCTCCAAAATAAATTCCAAAATAAAAAACCAAAATAGCACAAATCGAGAAGGAAACCTTCTCGTAGTTAATGGATATGGCAAGGAAAAGCCCTTACCATATCCAATCATTATTAATCTTTTAAGAATCCCTTATAATTACGAACTCTCATCTGTGATTCAATCTGATTTAATGTTTCTACTACTACACCTACGATGATGATTAAGCTTGTTCCACCAAAGGAAACATCTGCTTTAAATACACCATTGAAGAAAATAGGAATAACAGAAACAATTACAAGTCCAACAGCACCAATAAATACAATGTATTTTAAGATGTTTGTAAGATAATCGCTGGTAGGTTTTCCAGGTCTGATACCAGGAATAAATCCACCCTGCTTCTTCATATTGTTAGCAACCTCAAGTGGGTTAAAACTAATCTGTGTATAGAAGTAAGCAAATGCGATAATCAGTAAAATGTATACCAGTAAACCAATGGAATAGATTGGTTTGTTTGGGTTACACCAATTAGACTGTGTTAAACCATGTAAAATCTTATGTACAAGATCTGTTCCCTCTGATTTTCCCATTAAAGATGCGATAACAACCGGTGTAGTCAATAATGACTGAGCGAAGATAACCGGGATAACACCTGCGGTATTAACCTTTAAAGGAATACTTGAGCTCTGTCCACCTACCTGTTTGTTACCAACTACTTTTTTGGAATACTGAACAGGAATCACACGTTTTGCTTCCTGAAGAATAACTACAAGAACCATGGTTGCAATAATTACTGCAACGATGATAACAACTGCTACTGCAGCATTACCGATGTTCTTTCCTGCTACGAATGATGTCCATAAAGTAGCCATATCAGTAGGGATACGTGAGATGATATTGATAATAAGTACAATAGAGATACCGTTTCCAATACCCTTCTCTGTGATACGCTCACCAATCCACATAAGAACTGCAGATCCTGCGGTAAGTCCCACAACCATACCAATAAAGGTAATCGGTGAAGCGTCCACTACGTAACCGCTTCTGGAGAATCCGATGCTCATGGCAACAGATTCAATCAGTGCAAGCGCGATGGTTACATATCTTGTAATTGCCACCATTTTCTTTCTTCCTTCTTCACCATCCTGCTGCATCTCTCCAAGTGCAGGAATTGCAATGGTAAGAAGCTGGATGATAATGGAAGATGTGATGTATGGTGTAATACTAAGTGCAAACACGGACATTCTTTCAAAAGAACCTCCGGTGATTGCATTCATAAATCCAAAGGAATCACCTGTGTTGGTAGAAAACCACTGCTGGAACAACTCAGCGTTCATTCCAGGCAGCGGGATCTGTGATCCCAAACGGATTACTACTAACATAAGAAATGTAAACCAGAGTTTACTTCTTAATTCTTTAATTTTAAAAGCGCCGCGAAGTGTCTCTAACATTAGATCACCTCAGCATTTCCACCAGCAGCTTCGATTTTTGCTTTCGCACCCTCACTGAATGCGTTTGCCTTTACTGTAAGCTTCTTGGTTAATTCTCCATTTCCAAGAATTTTAACGCCGTCTCTTGGATTTTTAACGATTCCGCTCTCTACTAATGTCTCAACAGTAACCTCGGAACCATTTTCAAATCTTTCTAATGCAGAAACGTTGATTCCTACAATTGTTAAGCTGTTTCTATTCTTAAATCCTCTTTTTGGAAGACGTCTGAATAATGGCATCTGTCCACCTTCAAAACCAAGTCTAGGTGCTCCGGAACGAGCTTTCTGTCCCTTATGTCCTTTTCCGGCGGTCTTTCCGTTTCCAGATCCGTGTCCACGTCCGCGTCTGAAGTTATCACTATGTTTAGAACCTTCAGCAGGTCTTAAATTTGATAATTCCATTCTGACACCTCCTATCTATTTTCTAGTTCTCTTCTACTTTTACTAAATGTTTTACCTGATGAATCATACCACGAACTGCATCGTTGTCAGGTTTTTCAACTGTCTGATGCATTTTGTGAAGTCCTAAAGCTTCAACAGTTTTTCTGTTCTTTGGTACTGCTCCGATTGGAGATTTCACAAGTGTAATTTTTAAAGTCTTTGCCATGTTTCATTCCCTCCTTAACCAAGTATCTCTTCTACAGATTTACCGCGGAGTTTTGCAACTTCTTCAGGAGATTTTAACTGGCTAAGCGCATCGATAGTAGCAAGTACTACGTTACGTTTATTGTTAGATCCCAAAGATTTGGTACGGATATTCTTAATGCCTGCTAATTCACAAACGGCACGTGCCGGACCTCCGGCGATAACTCCAGTACCTTGAGGTGCTTTCTTTAATAACACACTAGCTCCGGTATGTTTTCCGATAATGTCATGTGTAATACTGTTATTATCATCAAGCTTAACGAAGATGATGTTCTTTATTGCGTCTTCTTTACCTTTACGGATTGCTTCAGGAATTTCTTTTGCTTTTCCTAAGCCAACGCCTACATGTCCATTGTTGTCTCCAACAACGACTAAAGCTGTAAATCTCATGTTATTTCCGCCTTTTACAACTTTAGTAACACGTTTGATAGATACAACCTTATCTTCTAATTCAAGCTGATTTGTATCAATGATTGTACGTTTCATGTAATCGTTTCCTCCTTGTTTAGAATGTTAATCCGGCTTCTCTTGCAGCTTCTGCAAGTGCCTTAACTTTACCATCATATTTGAAGCCGCCTCTATCAAAAACAACAGTGTTAATACCTTTTTCTAAAGCTTTCTTTGCAACAGCTGTTCCAACTGCAGCAGCTGCCTCTACGTTATTAGTTTTCTCAAGCTTAATCTCTTTATCTAAAGTAGATGCTGAGCAAAGGGTATTTCCAACTGTGTCATCAATAATCTGAGCATACATATGATTATTACTTCTAAACACAGCTAAACGTGGTCTCTCAGGTGTTCCCTGAAAACGATTACGTACTCTTCTATGTTTATCTAAACGAACTAAAGTTCTAGATTTCTTATTAACCATTTCCTGTCCACTCCTTTAATTATTTCTTACCAGTCTTACCAACTTTACGTCTAATAACTTCATCAGCATATTTGATACCTTTTCCTTTGTAAGGTTCAGGTCTTCTCTTATCTCTGATTTCAGCTGCGTATTGGCCAACTTTTTCTTTATCGATACCTGTAATTACAATCTTGTTTCCTTCTACAGTGGACTCAAGACCTTCCGGATCTTCCATTTCTACAGGATGTGAGAATCCTAAGTGTAATTGTAATGTTTTTCCGGATTTCTGCGCTCTGTAACCTACACCGTTAACTTCAAGCTCTTTTTTGTAACCATCTGTTACACCAACAACCATGTTGTTGATAAGAGTTCTTGTTAAACCATGTAAAGATTTCATTCTCTTTAAATCATTTGGTCTAGTAACAGTAACTTCTGCTCCATCAAGTTTGATTTCCATTTCTGATGGAAGGGTTCTCTCAAGAGTTCCCTTAGGACCTTTTACAGTCACATGATTATTTTCTGCAATATCAACTGTAACGCCAGCTGGAATTGCGATTGGCATTCTTCCTATACGTGACATGCCCGTACCTCCTATTTCTTGCTATGGTTTCTTACCATTTCTAATCTATATCTGAGTGGTAACCCTTAAAAGATTACCATACAAATGCTAATACTTCTCCACCGATCTGAAGTTTACGAGCTTCTTTATCAGTGATTACACCATGGTTAGTAGAAAGGATTGCAATTCCTAAACCACCAAGAACGCGAGGAAGTTCGTCTTTACCTGCATAGACACGAAGTCCAGGTTTAGAGATTCTCTTGATTCCTGTGATGATTTTTTCATTCTTATCACTTCCGTACTTTAAGGTGATGCGAATTGTTTTGAAGTTACCATCTTCTACAAGTTCATATTTCTCGATATAACCTTCGTTAACAAGGATATCTGCAATAGCAACTTTAATCTTGGAAGCTGGCACATCAACTGTATCATGTTTTGCAGTGTTTGCATTACGGATTCTTGTAAGCATATCTGCAATTGGATCACTTGTTGTAGTCATTTATTTTTCCTCCTAAAAACTTGTTACTGGTTCGAGCGGTAACTTACCAGCTCGCCTTTTTAACTCCTGGGATCTGACCTTTGTACGCTAATTCACGGAAGCAAATTCTGCAAATTCCGTATTTTCTTAAATATGCGTGTGGACGTCCACAAATTCTGCAACGGCTGTATTCTCTAGTAGAGAATTTTGGTTTACGCTGCTGTTTGATTTTCATACTTGTTTTAGCCATAATTTAAAATTCCCTCCTGAATTATTTTGCGAATGGCATGTTGAACTGTGCTAAAAGCTCACGTGCTTCTTCATCAGTGTTAGCAGTTGTAACGAAAATAACGTCCATACCTCTAACCTTGTCAACTTTATCATATTCGATTTCCGGGAAGATTAACTGCTCTTTGATTCCAAGTGCATAGTTTCCTCTTCCGTCGAATGCGTTAGGATTAACTCCTCTAAAGTCACGTACACGAGGAAGTGCAAGGTTGATTAAACGATCAACGAACTCATACATCTTTTCTCCTCTTAAAGTAACTTTACATCCGATTGGCATTCCTTCTCTTAACTTGAAGTTAGCGATGGAATTTTTTGCCTTGGTAGTTACAGGTTTCTGTCCTGAAATGATTTCAAGATCTCCCATAGCTGCCTCTAATAATTTAGCGTTTTCTTTTGCTTCACCTACACCCATATTAATAACAACTTTATCGAGCTTAGGTACCTGCATAATGTTTTTATATCCGAATTTGCTTTCCAATGCCGGAACAATTTCGTTCTGATATTTTTCTTTAAGTCTACTCAACTTATGTTTCCTCCTCTCAATAATTAGTCGATAATATCGCCTGTAGATTTAGCGAAACGAACTTTCTTATCTCCATCCATCTTGAAGCCTACTCTTGTAGTCTTTCCATCAACAACTAACATTACGTTAGAAATATCGATAGCTGCTTCCTGAGAGATGATTCCACCTTCCTGGTTAGCAAGGCTTGGTTTTGTATGTTTCTTAACCATGTTAACGCCTTCAACTAATACAGTGTGGTTTTTCTGATTAACAGCGATTACCTTACCCTGTTTATCTCTATCTTTTCCTGTGATTACCTTAACGGTATCACCTTTCTTAATCTTTAACATGCCCGAATATCCTCCTATAATACTTCTGGAGCCAGGGAAACAATCTTCATGAACTGTTTTTCACGAAGTTCTCTAGCTACAGGTCCAAAAATACGAGTTCCTCTTGGGGTTTTGTCATCTTTAATGATAACTGCAGCGTTTTCATCAAACTTAATATAAGAACCGTCTTTACGACGAGCACCTTTTACTGTACGTACGACTACTGCCTTAACTACGTCACCTTTTTTAACAACTCCGCCTGGTGTTGCATCTTTGACCGTAGCAGTAATCACATCACCGATATTCGCATATCTTCTAGTTGATCCACCCATAACGCGGATGCAAAGGATTTCTTTTGCTCCGGTGTTATCGGCTACTTTCAATCTACTTTCCTGCTGAATCATACGGGTAGCCTCCTTTAATTATTTAACTCTTTCCATAACTTCAACAAGTCTCCATCTCTTATCCTTAGATAATGGTCTTGTTTCCATAACCTTTACAGTATCACCGATATTGCAAGTGTTTTCTTCGTCATGTGCTTTTAATTTATATGTCTTCTTTACGATCTTGCCGTATAAAGCGTGTTTTACGTTATCCTCAACGGCTACAACGATTGTCTTGTCCATTTTGTTGCTGACAACTTTACCAACACGTGTTTTTCTTAAATTTCTTTCTTCCACGATCTATAGCTCCTTTCTTAGGATAACATTATTTCTCAGCGTTAGCTTTTGCAGAAATTACAGTCTGAATTCTTGCAATGTTTCTTCTAACTTCTTTGATTCTTCCTGTATTATCAAGCTGGTTAGTAGCGTTCTGGAATCTCAAATTGAAAAGTTCCTTCTTTGCATTTGTTAATGCTTCTTCCAACTCAGCTGCATTCTTTGTATTTAAATCTTCTAAATATCTACTACTCTTCATTTGATTCACCGCCTTCTAAGTCTGCACGTGAAACTATCTTACATTTGCATGGTAATTTATGTGTAGCTAAACGAAGTGCTTCACGAGCAACTTCTTCCTGAACGCCAGCGATTTCAAATAATACACGACCTGGCTTAACAACGGCTACCCAGTATTCTAATGTTCCTTTTCCGGAACCCATACGAGTTTCAGCTGGTTTTGCAGTTACTGGTTTATCTGGGAAAATTTTAATCCAAACTTTACCACCACGTTTTACGTAACGGGTCATAGCAACACGGGCTGCTTCAATCTGGTTGGAACGAATCCAACATGGCTCTGTTGCAACAATACCATACTCACCATAAGTGATTTTATTTCCTCTTAACGCCTTACCAGTCATGGTACCACGGAACTGTTTACGACGTTTTACTCTTTTAGGCATTAACATTTATTTGTCGCTCCCTTCCTTACGATTTTTTGTTGGAAGGATTTCGCCCTTGTAGATCCATACCTTAACACCAACTTTTCCGTAGGTTGTATCTGCTTCAGCGAATCCATAATCAATGTCAGCTCGAAGTGTCTGAAGTGGAATAGTTCCATCTGTATAGAACTCTGTACGAGCCATATCAGCTCCACCAAGACGTCCGGAACAAGATGCTTTAATACCTAAAGCTCCTGCTTTTCTACTTCTTCCCATACAAGATTTCATTGCTCTACGGAAAGAAACACGGTTCTCTAACTGAAGTGCGATGTTCTCAGCTACTAACTGAGCATCTTTATCAGGTCTCTTAACTTCTTTGATATCAACAAGTAATTTCTTAGAAGTGAATTTCTGAACTTCTCCTTTAATCTTTTCGATTTCAGCTCCACCTTTTCCGATTACTACACCAGGTTTTGCTGTGTAAAGGATAACTTTAACTCTATCTGTTGTACGCTCGATTTCAATTTTAGAAACGCCTGCGTTGTATAACTTCTTTTTGAGATATGTTCTGATATTATAGTCTTCTACTAAATAGTCAGCAAACTCAGCATCAGCATACCATTTTGAGTCCCAGTCTTTGATAACTCCGACTCTTATACCATGAGGATTAACTTTCTGTCCCATGTTTGCCCTCCTTATCTTTCGTTCAACACTACAGTGATGTGGCTCATTCTCTTTTCGATTCTATAAGCTCTACCCTGTGCTCTTGGTTTTACTCTCTTCATAGTAGGTCCTTTATTTGCGTAGCACTCTTCTACATAAAGGTTTTCAAATTTCATACCATTGTTGTTCTCTGCGTTAGCAATGGCAGATTTTAATAATTTTTCTATAACACTTGAAGCATATCTTGGGTTGTAAGCTAAAATACCAAGTGCTGTTTCTACGTCTTTACCACGGATAGCATCTAAAACGAAGCATGCCTTCTGAGTAGGAATTCTTGCATAAGATAACTTAGCGCTAGGTCTAGTATCTTTATTCGCATTTCTTTCTCTCTTAATCTGGGCTCTATGTCCTCTTGCCATGGATAAAAACCTCCTTTCAAATAATCAACAATTACTTACGGCCTTTCTTTTCGTCTTTGCCGTGTCCTCTGTATGTTCTGGTTGCTACGAACTCTCCGAGTTTATGTCCAACCATATCTTCTGTTACATATACAGGTACATGCTTTCTTCCATCATGCACTGCGATTGTATGTCCAACCATCTGAGGAAAAATAGTAGAACGACGAGACCATGTCTTGATAACGGACTTGTCGCCAGATGCGTTCATAGCATCTACTTTTTTCAGTAAGCTCTGATCTGCAAATGGTCCTTTTTTTAATGAACGTGCCATAATCTTCCTCCTTATTATTTAGCGCCTTTACCGTTTCTACGACGAACGATAAGTTTATTAGACTGTTTGTTTTTCTTTCTTGTCTTGAGTCCGAGTGCCGGTTTACCCCAAGGAGTGCAAGGGCCTGAACGACCGATTGGTGCACGTCCTTCACCACCACCGTGTGGATGGTCATTAGGGTTCATAACAGAACCACGAACTGTTGGGCGAATACCCATGTGACGCTTACGACCAGCTTTACCGATCTTAACAAGGTTATGATCTCCGTTTCCGATAACTCCGATTGTTGCACGGCAGTTAAGAGGAACCATTCTCATTTCTCCTGAAGGAAGTCTAAGTGTTGCATACTTTCCTTCTTTTGCCATTAACTGAGCTGCGATACCTGCGGAACGAACTAACTGTCCACCTTTTCCTGCGTATAACTCAATGTTGTGTACCTGTGTACCTACCGGGATGTTTTCAAGTGGTAAGCAGTTACCAACTTTGATTTCAGCCTCGGCTCCGTTCATAAGCTTATCGCCAACACTAAGTCCGGATGGAGCAAGGATATAAGCCTTTTCACCATCAGCATAAGAAATTAATGCGATGTTTGCTGTTCTGTTTGGATCGTACTCGATACCGATTACTGTTGCTTCAATATTGTCTTTTCTTCTCTTGAAGTCGATAATTCTATATTTTCTTCTGTTTCCACCACCGTGATGTCTTACAGTGATTTTACCCTGATTGTTACGTCCGGCATTCTTCTTTAAAGAAGTTGTAAGGGATTTCTCAGGAGCAGTTTTTGTAACTTCTGCGAAATCGGAACCGGTCATATTTCTTCTGGAAGGTGTATATGGGTTATATGTTTTGATTCCCATTGTAATTCTCCTTTCGATTCATGTTTTCCTTATCGCGTGTTGTCCTCACGCTTATTATCTTATTCTCCTACTGATTATAATCCGGAGAAGATTTCGATATCTTTGCTGTCAGCTGTTAACTGAACGATTGCTTTCTTAGTCTTAGCTGTTTTTCCAACAGTCATTCCACGTCTCTTTTTCTTTCCGTCAAGATTCATGGT
>JAILCP010000071.1 GCA_024680055.1 Lachnospiraceae bacterium
ATCTTAGTAGTTACATTCTTCAGTACAAAAGGTCTTGATAAGATCAAAGCAGTTTCCACAGTTGGTGGTATCGCTTGTATGGCATTAAACGTATTGTTAATTGGTGGAGCACTGATCGTTTGGGTTGGAAACCATGGAACATTACAGCAGAACATGCCATCTATGTCACAGATTTTCCATTCACCAAACCCTGCATTTGCTAGTATGATCTCCATTCTTTCTTTCTTAGTATATGCATTATTTGCTTTTGGTGGTACAGAAGCAGTTGGTGGACTGGTTGATGAAACAGAAAACCCGGATAAGAACTTTGGTAAAGGTCTTACAATTGCAGCTATCGTTATTGCAATCGGATATGCAGTTGGTATCTTCTGTGTTGGTGTATTCACTAACTGGGATGCTACATTATCTTCCGAAGCTGTTCATAAGGGAAATGCTTCCTACGTAATCATGAACAACTTAGGATTCCAGCTTGGTAAAGTATTTGGACTTGGCCATGCAGGATGTGTTGCTTTTGGTAACGGAATTGCAAGATTCATGGGATTATCCATTCTTTGTTCTTTAGCAGGTGCTGTATTTACATTAATCTACGCACCATTAAAACAGTTAATCGAAGGAAGTCCAAAAGGTCTTTTACCTGAGTACTTCTGCAAGATTGAAGACGGAATGCCAAAGAACGCTATGAAGATTCAGTGTGCAATCGTAGTTGTTATGGATTTACTTATCGCTATGGGTGGAGATACAGCATCTAAATTCTTCGATATCTTAGTTGCTATGACCAACGTAGCTATGACACTTCCATACTTATTCATTTCCGGTGCATTCATTGCATTCAAGAGAAATGAAAGCATCAAGAAGAACTTCGTAGTATATAAGAGCAACGGACTTACTGTTCTTTTCACAATTCTTGTAACATTAACAGTAGCTTTTGCTAACGTATTTACAATTATTGAGCCTGCAATGAACGGCGACATGAAGACAACAATCTGGTCAGTAGTAGGACCATTATTATTCTCAGTTGTTGCTTTAGTACTTCATGCAAGATATGAAAAGAAAACAAACCTTGCTACAGACAGACCTGCAGAAAGTAACTAATAATTAAAAATTTTTAAATAACAGTTGACAACCCAAAATGATAGCGCTATAATTTCTACATTCGATAAAGAATCTAAACCTACGATGAAGAGTAGTAACCAGATGTGGATGTGGACAGAGAGCTCTGGATGGTGGAATCAGAGTGACGAAGCGCTGTGTGAATGGACTTCAGAGGGCAGCTTGAACGGCAATTGCTTAGTAGACGCTGACGGAATTCCAATCCGTTAACAATCGGACGTACGTGATGGCGTATGAAGCGAGTGGACGTGAAACGTCAATTTGGGTGGTATCGCAGGAGTATAATAGCTCTTGTCCCATAGATATGGGACAAGGGCTTTTTTGTATTTTTATCAGAGCGCTATGATAAATATGGATGAGATTATACTTTATATAACATCTATCTCCCAGAAATAATACAATCTATTATAGGAGGAAAAGAAGATGAAGAAAGTAACAAAGAAATTAGTGGCAATGACAATGATTGGATGCCTTTTGTTCGGATTAAGCGCATGCGGTAAAAGCGCAAAGGAAGAAAAGAGCGAAGAAGGTAAAAAGGAAAAGACTTATACAGTAGGCATTTGCAACTACGTGGATGATGCATCCTTGAATCAAATTGTGGACAATATAAAAGGCGAGTTGGATCGTATCGGAAAAGAGAAAAATGTTAATTTTGAAATTTCATACGATAACTGTAATGCGGACAATGCAGTATTGAGCCAGATTATTACCAACTTCCAGAGTGATGGAGTGGATCTTATGGTGGGTGTGGCAACACCTGTGGCAGTGGCAATGCAAAGCGCCACAGAAGGAAGTGACACACCGGTTATTTTTTCCGCAGTATCGGATCCGGTAGCGGCAGGACTTGTGGAAAGCAATGAAGCACCGGGTGCCAATATTACAGGAACATCCGATTATCTTAACACCGATGCCATTATGGAATTAATGCTGGCACAGAATCCGAATTTGAAAACCGTAGGACTTCTTTACGATCAGGGACAGGATTCTTCAAAGACTCCAATTGAAAATGCAAAGGCATTTTTGGAAAAAAAGAACATCAAAGTAATTGAGAGAACCGGAACCAGCACAGATGAAATTCAGCTTGCAGCAGACGCCCTTGTGGCAGACAAGGTGGACGCAGTGTTTACACCAACAGACAACACAGTTATGACAGCGGAATTATCCATTTATGAGACCTTTTTAAAGGCAAAAATTCCTCATTACACAGGTGCGGATTCCTTCGCATTAAACGGAGCTTTTCTTGGATATGGAGTGGATTATGCAAACCTTGGAAAAGAGACAGCAGCCATGGTGGCAGATGTATTGTTAAATGGTGCAGATCCTGCAACCACACCGGTAAAAACTTTTGACAACGGAACCGCAACCATTAATACAGAGGCGATGGAAGCGTTGTCACTTGATTTTGAGGAATTGAAGAAGATTTTTGAACCTCATTGCACAGCGGTAAAAGAAATTGATACTGCAGAAAGCTTTGAAGAGTAGGGAATAATAGGAGGAACTTATGAGTGTAGCCGTTATTTTAAATTTACTGCAAACAGCCCTGACCCTGGGACTTATATGTTCACTTACTGTTTTGGCGTTGTTTTTAAGCTATTCCATGCTGAATGTATGTGATTTGTCCACGGACGGATGTTTTACCCTGGGAGCAACCACTGCGGCTATGGTGGTGTTGTCCGGACATCCCTATTTGGCGATTGTGGCTGCCATGGGAGCAGGCGCAATGTCCGGATTTGTTACGGCATTTTTGCAAACCAAAATGGGCGTGGATTCCCTTTTATCGGGAATTATTGTGAATACAGGATTGTATTCCGTAAACATCGCCATTATGAAAGGGGCATCCATTGTAAATTTAAACGGAACGGATACGGTATTCTCCGGAATGAGAAGTATTTTAAAGGAATCGTCTTTATTAAGATACAGCGATCTTTTGGTTGGATTAATTTTTGTGGCACTGATTATAGTTTTTTTGGCTACATTTTTAAGCACCAAACTTGGAAGAGCCATTCGGGCCACAGGAAACAACCCGGAAATGGTAAAAGCTTCTTCCATCAACCCGGTTTTTACCACCATTGTGGGACTGGTGGTGGCCAATTCTTTTACCGGATTGTCCGGATGCCTGCTTTCCCAGATGCAAAAATCGGCCAACATTGATATTGGAACAGGAATGCTTACCATTGCACTGGCATCCCTTTTGATTGGCTCCACTTTTATGGGAAAGGGAAGCATTGCCAAAAGGGCAGTGGGAATGGTAGTCGGTTCCGTGATTTTTCGACTGGTATACATGGTGGCGCTGCGTTTCCATATGCCGGCGTTTATGTTAAAACTGGTGTCTTCCGTGATTGTGGTGATCGCCATTTCTACACCATACTTGAAACAAAGATATCCGATGCTGATGAGAAGGTTGTCCCATAAGAAAGAAATTACACGGCGAATGGAAAAGGAGGGTGAAAAGAATGCTTAAGGTGGAATCCATTTCCAAAACCTTCCATCCGGGTACGCCGGATGCCAAGAAGGCCTTGGATAATTTGAGCTTTTCTCTGGAAGCAGGAGATTTTGTAACCATTATCGGTTCCAACGGAGCCGGAAAATCCACCCTGTTTGGAGCAATCAGCGGCGATTTCTTAACGGATCAGGGGGCTGTTTACCTTGATGGAAAGGACATTACTTTTGATTTGGCCCACAAAAGGGCAAAATACATTGGACGGTTGTTTCAGGATCCGATGAAGGGGACTGCACCGGGCATGAGTATTGAAGACAATATGGCTTTGGCCCTTGGAAAGGGTGGCTGGTTAAGTCATCTTACAAAAGGGGAGAAGCAGGATTTTCGGGATGCCCTCTCAGTGCTTGACATGGGCCTTGAGCAGCGTATGAAACAGCCGGTGGGACTTTTATCCGGTGGTCAGAGACAGGCTTTGACCTTAATGATGGCAACAATGTCAAATCCCAAGCTTCTTTTGCTGGATGAGCATACGGCGGCGTTGGATCCGGCAACAGCATCCAAGGTGCTTCAGATTACCAAGGATGTGGTGGGTAAAAGAGCCATCACCACGTTGATGATCACCCATAATATGAAAGACGCCTTAAGTATAGGAAATAGAACTTTTATGATGGAAAGTGGAAAGATTGTGTTGGATTTGGATAAGGAGCAAAAAAAGACCATGACGGTGGCAGATCTTTTGGAACAGTTTAAACGTCAGGCCGGTAAAGAACTGGACAATGACAGAATGCTGTTCTCATAGAAATAGCTGTTTTCATTTACATTGGAATGCTTTATAATAAAAAGTAGTTAATGCTAGTATTGAGGGGTGTTCTAATGGGAAAAAGATTTGATAATGAAAGAGCCAAAGCTTTGGCACAGTGCATTTTATCATTGGAAACAGAACAGGAATGCTTTGACTTTCTTGAGGACATATGTACCGTGAAAGAGATGGAGGATTTAACCCAGAGACTGGAAGTGGCACAGCTTTTGATGAAACATAAGAAGTATCAGGACATTGCCAAGGAGACCGGTGCTTCCACCGCAACCATAAGTCGGGTGAATCGTACTTTGATGTATGGAAATGACGGTTATGAAACGGTTTTGAAACGAATCAAGAGAATATAAAAGAACTAGAAATTTCTGATTCTAATTCTACAGTTAAGACCATAGATAAGTATATAGCAAAAGCAAATAGTTGAATTTAAGCTAACTACGAAGGGAACTCTTAGAAATAAGAGTTCCTTTTTTGACAGTTTAGACAATGATGAATACATCATAACCAAAGGTAATTGATTACTTTCTTTCAATAGATTAATATCTGGCTATAAAGAAATGGAGGGGAGAGATGAAGTCAAAAGTATTACGTTTATATGACTATAAGAAGATGGACTTATCCAATTACCAGGTTGACTTTCATGTTGATCAAGGAAGAATTGATGCAGAAAGTAATCATTTGATTCTTCGCTATCCAAGCTGGAAAGAGGGAGTCGAGGTAAATTTAGGGGATACTGTGACATTAAAAACACAGTCGAAAAATGAGAAATTCAACAAGGAGAGTTTAAAGATTTCCGTGGGGTCTTTCCTTTACAGTAGGAAATTGGAAGAAGCTATTGTTGGAATGAGGGTCGGAGAGTCCAAAAGCGTAACTGTAGATGAAGAAAAAGTTACGGTAACAATTGTTTCGGTGACCAATAAGATTTTACCTAAAATGACAGATGCCTTTGTAAAAGAGTTCGGACCTGAAAATGTTGAAACGGTAGAGCAGTACAAGGAGTATCTGAAAAATAAACAAAAGGAGGAGATATTAGAGGAAATTTCTTATAGGGCAGAAAGAGCAGTAATTCGTGAACTTTTTAGCAACAGTGAAATTGTGGTGGCAAAAGAGGATTTTGATTATTGCATGAAGCTACAGATGGATCGCCATAATGTGCTTGCAGAACTGGAAGGTTACAATCTGAAAGAAATGACAAAGGAAGATTTTGAAGGAAAAATACCGGTTAGTTCCTATTGGGAATTAATAGTCTTATTACAAGACAACTGCTGGGAATATTTGGAATCCTATTTGATTGGATGCTATATGGCAGAAACGGAGGGGATTGTAGTGGATTTATCTGAAGAAACCTATAATCAGCAGATTAAAGACTATGTAAAACACTGGAGAACAGATGAAGCATTTGCAAGAAAAATCAACACCTTCGAGGAATTTAAGATTTTGCAGTATCAAGCTTATTTCTACGAAACTTTGAGAAGTTTTTACAAAAACAAATTGATTAAGGAGAATTAAAATGGCTATTCAGTATGCAACAAATGAAAACTACAAGGAATTAATCAGTAATGGATTGGTGATTGTAGATTTTTTTTCAACCACCTGTGTTCCATGTAAAATGTTTTCTGTCATTCTTGAGGACTTAGAGGGAGAGCTTCCATTTGTTAATGTGGTAAAAGTAAATACCACTGATTATCCTGAAATAGGAAAAGAAAACCATATCGAAGCTGTTCCGACAATTATGTTTTATAAAAATGGGGAACTTTTGGAAACAAATATCGGCATTATAGAATATGATGATCTGAAAAAGAAAATTGCAGCTTATATGTATTAGCTCACATTTGAGTTCATAAGAAAGGAAGTGTTATGAAAAAGAAAAGTGCTGCATTAATTTTGATCGCAACATTGGTATTTAGTTCTATGATTGGATGCGGATTCGCAAAAAAAGAAGTAGATGCTAAAAAAGAAAAAACTAAAGAGGAAGAGGTAGAAGTACCAAATGCAAATGAAGCATCTTATGAAGATGTATTAAATTATCTTATAGCAAAAGGGGCTATCCAAGAAGGGCTAGAGGGAATCAATATTAATGAGACAAAAGGATATTTATAAGAATATTGCAGTGAATGGGAACAACATCCTTTTAGGAGGAGCGGCAACACTTCAGTTGGAAAGCGTTAAAGGAAACTTCGCAATTGCATTTAGCGAAGATTATGAGAAGAAAGATGAAGCATTAGAGGTATTTGAGACTTTAACAACAAAGTAATATGTCATAAAATCGTGTTAAGAAAACACGTATGGGGATGAAAAATGGAGAGTGTTTTTATTAAAGAAAAGAATGGTATAAGAAATTTTTTTCGCATGTTGTGGAGGGCAAAACTTCCATATGCAGGAATTGTTCTTTATGTCGCCGTTAGCTTTGGATTAACTAAGGTGGGAATATCTACAACTGAATATACGGCAAAGATGTTTGCCGGATACGTTGATTTTACGACGATTGTTATGCCTTTTTTGGCAGTCACCGTTGTTTCACTGGTTGTGGGGGAAATCAGTCAGGTAATCAACGGAATTTGCAAGGCTACAATTGATCGCAACATGAGAAGAACGGTATGGGAGAAAACGGTGAGACTTCCATATGGATACTATTCTTCTGATAATCCGAAAGAATTGATTTCTCGTATTACGACGGACTCACAACAAGTCAGCAGTTTGGTAATGCAGGTTTTTGTGGGGGGAATTACAGGTGCATATTCTGTAATTATGACGTTGAAAAAGATAGGAAGCTATGACAATAAGTTGATGTTGGCACTTTTGGTAGTGTTACCAATTAATGTTGGAATTGCCATTATTGTAGGAAAAATGCAATTTGGTATCGGCGATATTGTTAATAGAAAAAGGGCAGCGTTAACAGAACAGATTGCGGAGTCTGCCGAAAACATGTTATTGATTAAATCTGTCGGAACACAGATGGAAGAATATGAAAAAGGATTCGGACGAGCAAAGGTATTGTACAATAAAACAGTTTTGAATTCGTGGATTACAAGTATTTCGGCACCGGCATACACCGTCTCCGGTATGATTCAGTTTATGATGATTGTTTTGGTCGGACGTAGTTTTTACAGTCAAGGTGCAATTTCACTGGCTGAATGGGTGGCTTATTTCGCCTTTGCAAACACCATTAGTAACTATCTTTCCGGTTATTGTGGAGACTGGCAGACTTTTAAAAGTGTACAAGGAGCAACCAATCGAATTTCAAAACTTTTATTGGAAGAGGAAGAAGATTGCGAATCAGGAGAAGTCTTTGTTGGTCTTGAGGGCGATATTAAGTTTACAAAAGTATCTTTTGATTATGATGAACTGGAAATCTTTAAGGATTTAAGCTTTGAAATTCCACAAGGAAAAATTACAGCTATTATCGGACCGTCTGGGAGTGGAAAAACAACTATTTTAAACCTGTTGGAACGATTTTATGTTGTTAAGTCTGGAGATATTACCATTGGTAAAACAAATATTTCAATATTGAAATTAAAAGATTACCGTAAGGCACTTGGTTACGTAACACAGGAAACAACTATGTTTACAGGCACATTACGTGAGAATTTACAAAGGGATGGCAAATATAGTGAGGGGGAAATGCTTGAGGCCTGTGAGGCAGTTGGCCTTTCTCATCTGGTGAAGGAAGATCCAAAGGGTCTTGATATGTTTATCAGCGAAGGAGGAATGAATCTCTCCGGAGGACAGAGACAGCGAATTGCCATTGCGGCAATTTTGCTGAAAAAGCCAAAGTACATACTTCTTGATGAAGCAACTTCAGCTGTGGACATTCTTGGTAAGGATAGGATTTTTAACAAGCTGAAAGCAAATCTTAAGGGAAGCACTATTGTGATGGTCGCACATGATCGTCAGAGTATTGAAAAGGCAGATAACATTATTGTGTTGCAGGACGGCAAAATTTCAGGAACCGGTTCACTGAGTGAGTTAAAAAAAAGCAACTCATTTGTCAAAGAATTGATGGAGGATACTGAATAATGAATATATTGAATAAGAAACAAAAAGTAGGCTTCAAAGATTTTTTGAATTTTTATACCAAATTTCGGATTCCCTGGGGGTTATATATTATGGCGTCCGCTCTTGGAATTGTGTATGCTGAAATTACGTTTAAGATTGCAAATTGTACCATTCAGGTTAACAAGGGTGAATTATATAATAAGATTATCATATCCTATGTATTACTAAACCTTCTCAGTGTTGCTATTGTTACCATGAAAAATCAAAGTTTAAATTATGGTGACTACAAAATTATTCTTCGATCAAGAGGGGTTATTTGGAACAAAATCCTACATATGAAGATTAAAGAGATAGATAATTTTTCGCCGGCAGGTCTTGTATCAGGAATTACCAATGATTCTGAGCAGGCTTGTATTGCAGTATCAAGTATTTTCGAATTTGTAGCAAGTGCATATGGATTTGGAAAAGCATGTTGGATATTGTATAGTTACAATTCTATTATTTCAAAGTATATGATAACACTGATTCCATTTGCAATATTTGTGTTTTGGTTGGTTGGGCACCTTCAACAATATACACAACGCAGAATATATGCAGCAATTAACCAGATGACCATCTTCTTCTCAGAGCATGTTTCAGCAGTGAAATATGTAAAGGCTCAAGCCATGGAAGAAATAGAAATTCAGGAGGGCTTCAGAGCAATCGATGAAAGGTATAAAGCAGATATCTTGAATGTTTTTTTAGAAGTCGTAATGACTTCGGCTTACTCTGTGTTCAATAATCTTACCACGATTTTTCTTTGCGTATTCGGAAGTCGCCTGGTAAGAAACGGACAGATGGAGCTTACAGGTATTAACAGTTCTTCAACTTATATGGAGAAAGTAAACCTTTATTTATCGGAAAGTCTGACACAGTATCAGAATATTCGCGGAAGCCAGGGTGCATTAACGGAGGTGAACCGCATTCTGAAAGCGGAAGAGGAAGATCCGTCAGAAGGAGAGGAATATATTACCTCAAAAAAGAAGGATATTGTTTTTGATAAGGTTGAGTTTGGTTATACAAATCAACTTGTTATAAAAAATGTTTCCTTCACCCTGCCATATGGAAAGACATTGGCTATTGTTGGAAATAATGGTAGTGGAAAAACTACATTAATGAAGTTGATGCAGGGATTCTATGAGGCGAATAGTGGAACAATTAAGATTGGAGAAAATGAATTAGGTAAGACAAAATTGGAAGATATTCGTAAGCAGTTTTCCTATATCATCCAGAATGATTGTATGTTTTCAGGGTCCGTAAAAGAGAATATAATCTATGGATGCGAAAGGGAGGTAACGGACGAAGAAATAGTAAAAGCTGCTAAAAGAGCAGGAGCCCACGAGTTTATTATGAGTTTTGAAAATGGTTATAATACCATTCTAAGGGAATCAGGGATGAACTTATCCGGTGGACAGAGAAAGCGATTATCTTTTGCCAGGGCATTTCTTTCAGATAAGGATTATTTCTTATTGGACGAGGCAGGCGCGAACCTTGACAGTAAGACCTACAGTGAAATCTATGAGTCAGTGAAAGAGAAGATGAGAGGTAAAACTGTAATCTTTATCGCCCATGAAATTGAAAAAATTATGGATGCAGATTATATACTTGTGTTAACAGGTGGTGAGGTGGAAGCGTTTGGAACGCCTGACGAGCTGATTAAATCAAGTAAAACATATCGTGATTATGTATCACGACTTAAGGAATAGAGAGGTTTATATGAAAAAAATATCGATAATTTATTTTTTCCTATTTCTTATTATATTTGCTGGGTTTGTTGGATATGTAGCAACAGCAAAGGATTTTAAAAAACCGGATGCAGGACTTAATCAAGAAGAATTTGGGATTACGGATGAAAGTCCCATATGGGAAAAGTCAATTGATGACTTGGCAAAATATCTGAAAGAGGAAGGTTTCTTAAAATCATTGAAAGGTGAGAAACTTGCAACTTCCGAATTATGTTCTGACGCCGTAAAATTTGGTGATATTGAGATTTTTTGGTGGGATTTAGATAAATTGGATAAAGATTCTCAGGAATATGATGCATTTACTCAGATGAGAGAATCAGGTATGATTGATTTATACGGTTCAGGGAATATGATGAGTACAATTCAGCAGGGACCTTTTGGAATCAATATTAAAGATTATTCAGGTAATAAAGAAACCTTAATCAAAGCATATCACAAATTTGGAGTTGATAATTAATGAAGAAGATTCACTATATTATAATTGAAAGCGATTTATCCACGCAGTTTGAATTAAGAGAGGTATTGGATACCGATTCTCAGTTTCAATGTGACGCAGTTTTTGAAACATCTTTTGAAGCTACGGAGTATCTTGGAGGAAATGATACAGATGTGGTTTTTATGAATTACAAAATAGGAGATCCGAAAAAAACAGGAGATGCCTTTTATCTGTGTTATTATTGGAATCAGGTTTATCCTGACAGAATGACAGTTCTTTATGGGGATAATCCCACCATGGCAATAAGAAGTTTAGAGTTTTATGCAATAGACTATTTCTCCTTACCAGTTGAATTTGGCAGTCTTCAACGAGTTATGAATAAAATAAGATACCAGAAGGACCTATTGGATTATAAGGTTCAGGCAAAGAATCGTCTTATTATGATAAAAACGAAACAGGGCTTTCAAATTATTGAGCGGAATCAGATATTATTTGTGGAACGAATTAATCGTAAAAACCGCATGGTGACCACAAACGGTGAAGAAATATGGTTGGCCAATTATAACATGGATGAACTGGAATCATTATTGTCAGAATATGGATTTTACAGATGCTATCAATCGTATATAGTTAATCTAGAAAAGGTCGTTGAGATACGCGTTAATAGCGAGAAAAACTTACATACCCTTCGATTTGAAAATTTTGATGAGGAAATAATTCTCAGTAGAACAAGGTATGCTGAGGTTATGAAAATCCTAAGAGAAAAATATGCTAGTGTGTATCTATAAGACGACAAAAAACAGGAAGAAGCATCGAAGGGGGTGCTTCTTTTTGTTTGAACTATTTTAGTGGAAAGAGGTTAGAGATGATAAAAATTGGAGAGAATATACATGGTTTTACTTTAAAAAATAGTGTCGAGGTACCGGAAGTAAACGGAACATTTTATGAAATGGTACATGATAAAACAGGTGCGAAGCTGGGCTGGTTAAAGACAGAAGATGAGAATAAAACTTTCGCCATTACATTTAAAACGGTTCCTAATGATGATACTGGTGTGTTTCATATATTGGAACATTCGGTTCTTCAGGGGTCTGAAAACTATCCGGTCAAGTCACCGATGGTGGAATTGATGAAAGGTTCTTTGAGTACATTTGTAAATGCGATTACGTTTTCTGATAAAACCATTTATCCTATTTCAAGTAGAAACCAGAAGGAATTGGAAAATTTGACAAAAGTGTATTTGGATGCGGTATTTCATCCGCTGATTTACCGTAACAAAAAGATTTTTTTGCAGGAAGGATGGCATTATGAATCTAATGGACAGGGAGAGGAGCTCTTTTACAATGGAGTAGTGTTAAACGAGATGAGAGGTGCAACTGCTTCAGCTGAGTCTCTTTTATACGATAATGTGCAAAAAGAATTGTTCCCTGACAACTGTTACCGATTTAATTCCGGTGGGAAGCCAAAGGCAATTCCGTCTCTGACTTATGAATCTTTCCTGCTTGCTCATGAGAAATATTATCATCCTTCCAATTCACTGATTCTTTTAGATGGAGACATGGAGATTGAACGATTATTACCTATTATTGATAAAACAATTTTCGAGTTTGAAAAAGCGGAGGTTGAGTATCATATTGCATTGCAGAAACCGGTAATATCCAGAAATGTTTCTTATGATTATGCAGTGGAGAAGAAGGGGAAAAATCAGGGTTATCTTGGTCTTGCTTATGTTGTAGGTAAATATAGCGATACAAAAAAAGCCATGGCAGCAAGATTAATTGCAGAATACTTAACAGGTTCCAACGATGCGCCGTTATCAAAGACGGTTATATCACAAAAGCTTGGATTTAATGTTTCAGGATTTTTGGTAGACGGAATGTTGCAGAATTATCTTTATTTTGTAGTATCTAACATGGAAGTGTCGAAACGCAAAGAATTGGAACAGATAATTAAAGAAACATTTAATTCGATTTCTAGAGAAGGCCTTTCAAAAGAGAAATTAGAGGCAATTCTTTGCCGCCATGAGTTTTCGTATAAAGAAGGGAACCATGGGTTTTATCCGGCAGGTGTGGAACATGCCATCAAAATCACAGAATCTTGGTTGTATGATGGAGAACCAACAGGAATGTTTGCAACTGATGAGTGGTTTGCAACCTGTAGAAAAGAGATTAAAGAAGGAAAATTTGATCTTTACTTTAAAGAATTTTTGCTCTATAACAAGCATTGCACCTCTGTTATGATGAACCCCTCCACAACTTATCTTGAGGAAGAAAGGGAGGAGGAAAAAAGAGCGCTGAAAAGCGTTGAAGAAGTTTGCACATTAGAGGAGAGAAAGAACCTTTGGGAGGAACAATGTGAGTTGAAAAAATGGCAGGAAACGCCTAATAATGAGGAGAATATTAAGAAGTTGCCAAGACTTCACTTGTCTGATATTGAAAAGGAGCCATTTAAGGTAAAAAGCAAAAGATTGGTGGATGGAACCATGTGGCACACCGTTGATACCCACGGAATCCAGTATGTAAGATGTTACTTTGATTTGAGACGATTTGAACCAAGGGACATTTCCTTGGGGGGTTTTATGGCAGGACTTCTTGGAAATCTTGCATTAAATAACATGTGTAAAGAGGACTTAGAAGTAAAGAAAAACAAATATTTTGGAAGTATGTTTGCTTATATTCAAACTGTTACCAAGGTGGTGAACAATGAACCGGGCGTATATTTTACTGTGGACACAAGTTATTTGAAAAATAATGAAGAGGAAGCTATTAGTCTGTTACTTAACATTTTAAAAGAAACTGATTTCAAAGATAAAAAAGTTATTCGGGAGTATTTAAATCAAGAATACGAAAATCTCCGTCAGTCTATGATTACTGATGGGCAAAGTATGGCACTTTTAGCTGCAAAATCATCGATTTCAAGAGAGAGCTATTATGCAAACCTGGTTTCCGGTCCCCTTTACGTACAGTATATTACGGAATTAAAGGAGAACTATGATTCTTTCGCAGAAGAATTAGGTAAAAAAATGAGTCAGCTCTTGGAAGAAATTTTGAAATTTACAGAACTTCAGGTGGGGGTAACTTCTTTTGATGAGAGCGTGGAACTTCGTGCTTATTTGCGTGCTAAGCTTAGAAATATTGGTCCTATAAAAACGAAGGATTCGGAAGGTAAAAATCTGCCGATTTATTTTAGACCAAAGGGAGAAAAAATTTCAATACCGGCACCAATTTCTTTTGCAGCCATGGCATCCAATTTAAATCTTGCAGGAATTAAAAATACGGGAAGCTGGCTGGTGTTTTCTAAAATTGCATCCATGGATTATTTATGGAATCAGATTCGAGTGTTGGGAGGAGCATATGGTGCAGGTATGCAGATTGACAATACTGGTATGGTATACGCCTATTCGTATCGAGATCCGAATCCAAGAGGATCAATTAAAGCCTTTCGTCTTGTGGCTGACTATATGAAGCAGGCAGTGGAAAAAGATATTAATTTGGAGCCGTTTATTATCGGAACTATTGCAAGCACAGAGCCTCTGATAAGTCCATCTAATAAGGGTAAAACAGCAGATTTATGGGAACTTTCCGGTATAACCAGAAGAGCCAGAAGAAAACGACGTCGGGAAATTCTGGAAACCACAACAAAGGATCTGGTAAAGTTGGCAGAAGAATATGAAAAATTGATTTCTTGCATGGAGTTTGCCGTTGTGGGAAATCTGGAAGCATTAAAAGAATTGGAGAATATGTAAAAATGAAATATGATGTAGCAATTGTAGGAACCGGCCCTGCGGGGCTTTCGGCAGCTTTAAATTTAAAACTTCACAATAAAAAAGTGGCATGGTTTGGAGCAGATGGCCTTAGTATGAAAATCCAAAAAGCAAAAAAAATCGCCAATTATCCCGGAGTGCCTATGGTAAGTGGTAGGGATTTGAATCAGTGTTTCCGTGAGCAGATAAAAGAAGCACAAATAGAAATTCTTGACAAAATGGTTACAAGTATTGTTGCAGGGCGCAATGGATATATGATTCAGGCCGGTGAAGATATTTATTACGCTAAGGTAGTTCTTCTTGCCACAGGAACGGTCAGTTCAAAAGTGATTTCAGGTGAAGAAGAGCTTCTTGGAAAGGGGGTCAGTTATTGTGCAACCTGTGATGGATTTTTATATAAGGATAAAACTATCGCTGTTTTTTGTGAGAACCGAAAATTTGAGAATGAGGTGACATATCTTGCAGAGATTGCTAAAACGGTTTACCTTTTTACCGATTATAAAGATTGCAAATTAAATTTACCAAATGTTATTCAATTTGATGGTAAAATCGGAGAGATTGTTGGAAGAGAGAAGGCCGTGGGGGTACAGCTAACAGACGGTTTTAAAATTGAGACAGATGGAGTGTTTATTTTCCGTACTACATTGGCGGCGTCTACGGTAGTGAATGGACTTAAAATGGAAGGACCGCATATTATCGTGGATAGACAGATGAAAACAAATAAGAACGGTGTATATGCAGCAGGCGATTGTACCGGAATGCCATATCAGATTGCAAAAGCTGTCGGTGAAGGAAACATTGCGGCGCATGCAATCATAAAATATCTGCAAATTATGTCATAGAAAAAAGAAGGGGTAAACCATACCCCTTCTAACCATTTATTTCTTCTTTGCCCGAGCTTTCTTTGCTGTTGCAAGGTCTTTGGCCCTTTGAGAACTGTCAGGAAGCTCATCAATGAGCTTTTCCACAATATGTTTTTTCAGATAAATATCAAAGCAAAGCTCGCATAAAAATGCAAACTTCTGTAAATATGCCTGTTCCTTGGGTGAAACATGAGAAAATGTTTCA
>JAILCP010000040.1 GCA_024680055.1 Lachnospiraceae bacterium
TCCACGCGTTACTCACCCGTCCGCCACTCAGTCTCAAATTCGTCATTCCGAAGAAATCGTAAATAAGAGCTTCGTTCGACTTGCATGTGTTAAGCACGCCGCCAGCGTTCATCCTGAGCCAGGATCGAACTCTCTAAAAAAAGTTTATCCTAGCAATTACTTGCTAGCTTTTAATCCGAAGATTAACTGTTTGTTTTGGGTTCGTATTTCTACGAGCGTTCTTAAAAATATTCTCTTAGAATCTTTTCAAGGTTGTCTCACTGTTCAGTTATCAATGTTCTTTGTTGTTGCTTAGTCGCTGCAACTCGTTTATTATATCACGTTGTCAGCTGTTTGTCAACAACTTTTTCAATTAATTTTCTGACTCTTTGACGTTTTGTTTCTCGTCAGCAGTCAGCTTAATTATATTATCACAATACTCGCTCGGTGTCAATCCTTTTTTAAAGTTTTTCTTGTTTTTTATAATTAAGAAACGGAGAAGGAGGGATTTGAACCCTCGCGCCGCTATTAACGACCTGCACCCTTTCCAGGGGTGTCCCTTCGGCCAGCTTGGGTACTTCTCCAAAGTGAACCAAATTATGATTATTCATATTCAATTCGAAACGCAGAAGGTGGGATTCGAACCCACGGTCCCTTTCGGAATCACTGGTTTTCAAGACCAGCTCCTTAAACCACTCGGACACCTCTGCAATTGTTCGCGTCTTTCGAACGCAAGATTTATTCTACCATCTTCAACGGTCACTGTCAACAAGAATTTTATATATTTTTGGCACAATTGTGACTCTTTTGTTAACGGACAAAAGAGGCTGCTATTACCAGATCTTCCGGCGTTGTGATTTTTAGGTTGGTATAGTCTCCCTGCACCACTTTTACCACAGTATCGGTATACCTGGAAACCAGCATGGCATCATCGGTGATATCGTCTTCCTGCCCCATACACCGGTATGCGGATACAATCAGGTCCTTGTCAAACATCTGGGGAGTCTGGGCGGCATACATGGTACTGCGTTTTGGAGAGTCCACAATGTTAAAGTCATCGTCCACGATTTTTACCGTATCTTTCACAGGTACGGCTAAAATGGCAGCCGGATCGTCCATGGTTGCCAGTTGGTTGATTTTTTCTACTTTAACAAATGGTCTTGCCCCGTCATGAATCAGTACACGTTGTCCTTTTGCCACTTGAATGCCATTTTGCACAGAATGATAGCGCTCTTTACCACCCTCCACGATGGCAGATACCTTTGTAAGGTGATAGCGTTCTACAATTTCTTCCCGGCAGTACGTCAAATCGTCGCCACCTGTAACAAGAATGACTTCATCCACCAGGCTTTCTTCAAAAGCCTTTAAAGAATAATATAGAACCGGCTTACCTGCCAGCTCTATAAATTGTTTTTTCGTATTGCTCTGCATTCTTTTACCGCTGCCGGCGGCAAGGACAATGGCAGATACTTTTTTCTTCATGATTATCGCTCTCCCAATTTGAGATTTGGGATGGCATTTAAATCCCATCCGCTTCTGGTGCCTGCAAGGTACTCATAATATCCTGCCACGCCAATCATGGCTGCGTTGTCGGTGCAGAAAATCGGAGATGGATGGTAAAACCTGATTCCCTCTTTTTCGCATGCACTTTTTAACGCCTCACGCAATGTGGCATTGGCTGCAACACCTCCAGCGATGGCGAATTTTTTTACGTTATGTTCTTTGGCTGCACGAATTCCATGTTCCACCAGTACATCGCTGACTGCCTGTTGGAAGGATGCGGCGATGTTGGCATCGTTGATTTCTTCGTTTTTCATTTTGCAACCGTTGATATAGTTTAAAACAGCGGACTTCAATCCACTGAAGCTAAAATCGTATGGTCCGTCTGCCACTTTTGCCCTTGGAAAAGAAATTGCAAAAGGATCTCCCTCTTTCGCCTTTTTTTCAATCTTCGGGCCGCCGGGATACCCAAGTCCGATGGCTCTTGCCACTTTATCAAAGGCTTCTCCTGCCGCATCATCCCTGGTTTTACCAAGGATCTCGTAGGTTCCGTAGTCTTTTACATTTACAAGATGGGTATGCCCTCCGGAAACCACAAGGCACATAAACGGCGGTTCCAAATCTTTGTTTTCAATATAGTTGGCACTGATGTGGCCCTCAATATGATGGACTCCCACCAGGGGTTTTTTTGCTCCGTAGGCAATGGCCTTCGCCTCTGCCACACCTACCAAAAGAGCCCCCACAAGTCCCGGTCCGTAGGTTACCGCTATGGCATCCATTTCCTCCAAGGTGGCACCGGCTTCTTCTAAGGCCTCTTCGATGGTCTGATTAATACGTTCTATGTGTTTTCTCGATGCAATTTCAGGCACTACTCCTCCATATAATGTATGAAGTGCAATCTGTGATGATATAATATTGCTTCTTACTTCACGACCGTTTCTGATAACTGCAGCCGCGGTCTCATCACAGGAGCTTTCTATTGCAAGGATATTAATATCGTTACACATGTTTATTCCTCTTCTCCGTTCTGTATCAAATAATATACGAGAATTTTCCATTTCCCTTCACTGTCTTTTCTCAGCACATAGCGTTGGGTGGTACTTTGAAACTCTTTTCCCACTTTCATAAAGTATCCGCAAGTAACGTATGCACACTTTCTGCTATCCACTGTTTTATAGATTACTTCGTTCGAACCGCAAACAGACGCACTGCGAATGGTGCGTTTTTCCTCATGATTCTTTTGCACATCCGCCTTCATGCTCTGAAGGTATTGTGTGCTTGGGTTGTTATCAAGCAGCTCCTCGTCCAAAAAGATTCTCTGAGCATTGGCAAGATTGACAATGTCATTCTCAGACAGTTCTTCATTATAGAAGCAATTAAGGAAACGGTTAAATACACGAATGACCTCTCTTGGGGTTGCAGGATATTTTTCCTCAAAATCCGTAGTGAGCAATTCCTGTACCGCACTTAATTCTTCCGTGTTATTTTCCACTCCGTTATTATTTTTTCCTGTCAGGTATACATAATACCCAATAATCAGTGCCACACCCACAATGGCAACAATAATGGTTCGAACTGTTTTTTTCATAAGCTTATTCCTCTTCAAAATTAAGTTCTACGCTCAAGCCGTCTTTTCCAAGTCTTGTATTTGGAAAAATTTCTTTTACCTTTGGCATGTATCCTTCAGCCCCCACCAGGGATGGGCTAAAATGTGTCAACCATAACTCTTTTACATTGGCCTTAGCGGCAATTTGAGCTGCCTCGTAAAATGTCATATGTTTATACTGCTTTGCCTTTGCAATCTTCTCAGGTTCTGCGTACATTCCTTCCAGAATTGCCAAATCCGAATTTTTTGCAGCTTCTGCAATTTTGGCCGTAGGCCTGGTATCGGTGCAATAGGTCAGCTTGATGCCTTTTCTTGCTTCACCAAGCACCATGTCCGGGGTATAGGTGTGCCCGTCTATGGTCACTATGTTCCCTTTTTGCAATGGATTCCATGCCTTCAAAGGAATGTTTTGCTCCTTTGCCCGCTCCGGATCAAACTTTCCACCTCGTGGTATTTCAATGGTATAACCATAACATACAATGTTGTGGTTCACCCGATAGGCGTGAATCTTATATCCGTGAAATTCAAAGGTCTCATCTTTTTCAGTAAACTCTTTGTATTGTATTTCAAAAGGCAATTCCGGTGCAATCACCCGAAGGCTTTCCACCACCTTTTTCAATCCTGCCGGTCCTGCCATTAAAAGCGGCTCTGTACGATCGGCGTTTCCCATGGATAAAAGCAATCCCGGCAATCCGCTGATATGATCCGCGTGATAATGGGTAAAACAAATAATATCAATGGGATTGCAGCTCCAACCTTTTTCCTTTATGGCAATCTGTGTTCCCTCGCCGCAGTCAATCAAAAGATGACTGCCGTTATATCTGGTCATGCATGCAGTAAGCCACCGATAAGGCAGCGGCATCATGCCTGCAGTTCCAAGTAAACATACATCTAACATCTATGATCCTTTCTAAGAAAATGCGCTACATATGGTAATCCATAATGAGAGCATCCTCTACCGGGTTTTCGTAAAAATTCTTTCGAATTCCCACATGGATAAAACCCAGTTTCTCATACAGAGAAATTGCAGGTTCGTTGCTCTTTCGAACCTCTAATATCAAACGGGTGATGCCCCGTTCTTTTGCCTCACTTATCAGTTGTTTCAGCATTTCTGCAGCAATCCCTCTGTTTCTGTATTCTTTTTTCACCGCCACATTGGGGATTTCCCCCTCATCCAGCGCTCCGTAATATCCGCAATAACCTACCACTGCGCCATCTTCCTTGGCTACCAGGTATAGGTTCTCTTCACGTTTTAGCGCCTCTGCAAAGCCTGCGCTACTCCAGGGCATGGAAAAAATTTCTTTTTCAATGGCCGCCACTTCTTTTACATCACAGGGTTGCATTTTCTGAATCATGTTGCGCTTTTAACCGTTCCTTTCGTTCTCGCTCTGCCTGGGTCATTCTAAGGTATTCCGGTCTGTGCATTGCGGCACTTTCCACTTTTCCCTCTTTTGCGTAACAAAGTCCAAGGCTTGCCACACTGGCTGCCCGTTGTTTGTTCATATTGGCCGGCGCAAAATAATAAGGAACTTTTATTTCTTTTTCAATTATTTCTTTATAAACCTTTACACCATCACCAAGGAACACCACATCCCGGTTCATTTCATTGATTTCCCGGATAATTTCCAGAATGTCCATAGGACTTTGCTCTTTCACTACCGTCATTTGGTCCTTGCAAAATTCATATAATCCGGTGTACACCTGGTTACGTCTTGCATCCATAATAGGACATATCAGTTCCCTGCTTCCCACCATGTTATACGCAAGGCCATCCACTGTAGGAATAGAAATCAATTCCTTTTTTAATGCAAGGCCAAGGCCCTTTGCTGTGGCACTTCCAATACGAAGTCCGGTAAAAGAACCCGGTCCCATTGCCACTGCTATGTAATCTACTGTATTTAAATCCAGTTCAATCATCTTTGCCACTTCATCAAGCATAGGCAACAATGTCTGTGAATGGGTTTTTTTGTAATTTATGGTATATTCCGCCAAAAGATTGTCATCTTCCACTACTGCCACGCTGGCAACCAATCCGGAACTATCCAATCCTAAGATTTTCATGTTTTCCCTCGATTCTATTCTTCCACATCCGTAATGGTAATTTTACGGTAATCAAATCCTTTTTCCAAATCCTTTTCTATTAAGATTTCTTTTCTCTTCGGAGGCAAAATTTCCGTAATCAAATTGGACCATTCAATCATGGAAAGTCCATCTCCGTAAACGTAATCTTCGTATCCCACTTCAAACATTTCTTCCACATCGCCGATGCGATATACGTCAAAATGATAAAACGGAATTCTTCCCTCATTATATTCCTGTACAATGGTAAACGTAGGGCTGTTCACCGGCTCCTCTATGCCAAGGCCCTTTGCAACGCCCTGGGTAAAAACCGTCTTCCCAACTCCCAAGTCTCCCACCAAGGTAAATACATCGCCTTTTTGTGCCTCAAGGCCAAGCTTTTTCCCAAGTTCAAATGTTTCTTCCCATGAATTTGTTTCAACAACCATATTTAAAAGGCTCCAATTCCTGTTTGAATAACTGTTTTAGCTCCTCTGCCTTCTCCCCAAGCTGCTCCAAAGGTAAAATAGAAGCATTCTTCGGTGATGTATAAAGAAGAATTGCTTTCTTAGTCTCTTCCACTTTATAAACCATGTCCCAGGTAATGCTGTTTGCTGTATCCATTGCCGGCGCATTGTTGGCGCTCTGATCTGCAAATCCCACTGCCACGCCCTGCTCATCAAAGTGATACTTCATAGGCTGGCTCACCGGCAAGCCCAGTTTAAAGGCTCTCTTTGCAGAACTTCTGATGTTTAACGGAGTGTAAAACATAAACATCACTCCGGCAAAAATGTACAACATGGTATACATCACTTCTACCTTATTCACTGTAGTAAAAGAAAGCACTAAAATTGCCACACCTAAAATTGTAAATATCCAGGTCTGGATTTTTCGATAGCTATAGTACATTTGAAAAGATATTAAATCCGATTCTTTTAACTGAATGGTTATATCCATAACCCTTCCTCCTTCATCCGGAACTATTTCTTAGTCCCCTGAGATTTCATGGTCAAAGCAATTCTTTGCTTCTCCACATCCACACTAAGAACGGTTACCTTTACAATATCTCCTACGCTAACCACTTCCAATGGATGTTTAATGAATTTATCGCTCATCTCAGACACATGAACCAGTCCGTCCTGATGAACGCCAATATCCACAAAGGCTCCAAAATCAATGACATTTCGAACCGTTCCCTTTAACTCCATGCCCGGTTTTAAATCTTTCATCTCAAGCACATCATTTCGAAGAATCGGCTTAGGCATTTCATCTCTAGGATCCCTTGCCGGCTTTTCCAACTCTTTTACAATATCTCTAAGGGTCATTTCACCAACTTCCAGTTCCTGTGAAAGTTTTTTATAATCCTTCACTTTGGAACCAATACCCTTTAATTCTCCTGCAGAAAGCTGTTCTTTTTCAAACCCCAGTTTTTCTATTAAAGAAAGGGCTACCCCGTAACTTTCCGGGTGCACACTTGTGGCATCCAGCGGATTATCTCCCCCGGCAATTCGCATAAAACCGGCACTTTGTTCAAATGCCTTGGGTCCTAACTTAGCCACCTTCAAAAGCTGCTTTCGGTTGGTGAATTTTCCGTTTTGCTCACGGTATGCCACAATATTCTTGGCAATCGGCTTGCTGATTCCGGAGATATACTCCAAAAGAGGAGCAGAAGCCGTATTCAAATCAACGCCTACCCTGTTCACGCAGTCTTCTACCACGCCTCCTAAGGTTTCGCTTAATTTCTTCTGATTCATATCATGTTGGTATTGACCCACTCCAATGGATTTTGGATCAATTTTAACAAGTTCGGATAATGGATCCTGCAATCTTCTGGCAATGGATGTGGCGCTTCGCTGACCCACATCAAAATTAGGAAATTCTTCGGTTGCCAGTTTACTTGCGGAATAAACCGATGCTCCTGCCTCATTTACAATCACGTAGGAAACCGGTTTGTTAATCTCTTTCAGCATTTCCACCACAATCTGCTCTGATTCACGGCTGGCTGTACCGTTTCCGATGGAAATCAAATTGATGTTGTATTTGTCAATTAACTTCTTCACCACTGCTTTGGATTCCGCCACCTTGTTTTGCGGAGCAGTTGGAAAAATCACTGTGGTTGCAAGCACATTTCCGGTTGCATCCACCACTGCCAGCTTACATCCGGTTCGAAACGCCGGATCCCATCCAAGTACGGTGCTTCCCACAATTGGAGGTTGCATCAAAAGCTGCTCCAGATTCTTGCCAAAAACTTTAATGGCACTTTCCTCTGCGCCCTCTGTCAAAGATGATCTGATTTCTCTTTCCACTGCAGGTGCAATCAAACGCTCGTAGCTGTCTTTGATGGTCTCTAACAGTGCTTCTTTGGTATACTCATTGTCTCTCTTAATTACTTTCTTTTCCAGATACTGTAAAATACGTTCTGTTTCCACCACTACTTTTACATTGAGAATCTTTTCCTTTTCTCCTCGATTCAGGGCAAGTACTCTATGGCCTGCCAATTTGGAAATCGGTTCTTCAAAATCGTAGTACATTTCGTAGACGCTCTTTTCCTTTTCATCCTTGGCCACAGAAACAATCTTGCCATGTTTCGCAGTGTAATCACGAATATAAATTCGATAATCCGCTGTATCTGCAATACCTTCCGCAATAATATCCTTAGCACCGTCAATCGCATCTTGTGCCGTCTTGACTTCTTTTTCTTCATTAATATAGGCAGCTGCCTCTTCTATCAAAGGTCTTGTCAGCTGCTGCAATAAAATAATATTTGCCAAAGGCTCCAATCCCTTTTCCTTGGCCACGGTAGCTCTGGTCCTTCTCTTTGGTCGATACGGACGATATAAGTCATCTACCATTACAAGGGTGGTGGCCTTTTCAATCTGTTCTTTCAGTTCCTTGGTTAAAAGTCCCTGTTCTTCAATACTGTTTAAAACACTTTCCTTCTTTTCTTCCAGGTTGCGAAGATAGGTCAATCGCTCAAAAAGATTTCGAAGCACTTCATCGTTCAATGCTCCGGTGGCCTCTTTACGATATCTGGCAATAAAAGGGATGGTGTTTCCTTCATCTATTAAATCCACAGCCGCCTTGGCCTGTGTTTTCTTAATTCCAAGTTCTTTGGATAATTCTTCACATATGTCTAACATGCATACCTCTCCATCTTCGTATTCTTCTTAACATTATAGTTGAAATCCTCATTTCATTCAAGGGATTTGTATGGTATAATGACTTGGTTGAATTTAGATTAAAGGAGGAAATTTATATGGATTATCAACCATATGACATAAGACCGGATTTAAATCCGAAAGAAAGTTCCATGCCCTTAGCAGCCTTTGTTTTATCGCTGGTAGGCCTGGTATTTTCCCTTGTTCCGTTTTTTGGAACTATCTGCCCCGCTTTGGCTGTTACTCTTTCATTATTGTCCCGTGGCGGCGAAATGAAAACCAGCGGAAAGAGTAAAGCAGCACTGTTTCTTGGCATTATTGGTATTCTCATCGGAATTGCATCCATCATTTTTGCAATTGTAATCATCAGTCAAAACATTTCTGACCCTGACTTTCTTCAGGAATTTGAGAAAATTTATACCAATCAGAATGCCGGATACTTATAAGGGGGATTTATGTTATGAAAAGAACTTGTAAAGAACTTAAGCGTCTTAGCCGCAAAAACCTTCTTGGTAATTACGGAGGTGCCATGCTGGCGATGCTGATTGTTTCATTAATTCAAACCATTGTAATGTCACCTTTTGAAAATCAGATTTCCTCATATCAGCGTAACATTGCACTGGGTACTGCAAATTCAGCATCGGTTACCATGACCTATAATACATTTCCTGTTTTTGCATTTATCGGTATTATTATTGTAGGTCTTGTTGCCACAATTTTACAGGGTGGTTTGATTTCCTACCACTTAAAGCTTAGCCGTGGTGGTGAGAAGCCAAGCTTATCCATGGTATTCAGCCAGTTTAAACATCGCCCTGATCGTTATATTGTTGCAACTTTGTTGATGATATTGATAATATTCGCATGTATGGTTCCGGGCATTGTATTAATTACTGTAGCTTCCACCACCCCTGCTCTTGGCGGCGGACTGGTGTTTCCGGGCATTTTTCTTCTTATTGCAGGATATGTGCTTATCATCTGGTTATCACTTCGTTTCACCTTGATTTATGCAATTTTAGCAGATCATCCGGAATGTGGCGCTGTGGAAAGTATGAAGCAGAGTTTTTCCATGATGAAAGGAAACTGTGGCCGTGCCCTTTACATTGTATTCAGCTTTATTCCAATGGCCCTTTTGGTTCTTCTTTCTCTTGGAATTGCAGAACTTTGGGTTTCACCTTACATCACCAACGTAAACACCATGTTTTACCTTGATGTTTGCGGAGAACTGGATTTTAAGGAAGAAGAAAGACGACGCATGGACGAAGAAATGGGACCTGTTCTTAGCGACGAAGAATTTTAAATTACACGGAAAGACCCCGGTTCAAATGAACCGGGGTTTATATTTTACCTTTTAACAGCCTTTTCCATCAATAGAACAAGCAACAACATCATCCTTTGGTCGGGATATCAATCCCACATCCTCAGGAGTCAAGGTGACTGTTCCGTCTTCTTTTAAGAAGCATGGAATTCCTGCCGCTCCTCTTTTCTTGCACTCATCAAACAATGAATTGTTGTCTCTCAAAGCTAAAAACTCTTTCAAATTCTTAACATGAGCGCCAATATCCACCATCTGATAATTTTCATTGCCTTCCACCTGACTATGCAGATAGGTGCAGTCCGGACAAGTGTCCATTCCGTAAATTTTAATCATCGCTTGTTCCCTCCGTTTTTGTTTTTATCCAATCAAGGCTGCGTGAACCGCTTTCACCGCCTTATTCATTTCCTCTTCTTCAATGTATACTGTGATTCTCATCTCACTGGTACCAATCATTTTCACATTGATTCCGGCTTTATAGAGGGCCTCAAACATAGTTGCCGCCACTCCCGGATTACCCTGTACACTGGCTCCCACAATGGATACTCTTGCAATTTCACGGTCAACATCAACTCCGTCTGCTCCAAGCTTTTTCAAGTGTTTTTCCAAAAGTGCTACGGTATCATCCACATTTTCTTTGGACATAATCAAAGAAACGTCTTCTTTTCCGTCTTTGGCTGCCATTTGATGGATTTCCTCAATGTTGATACTGTTGTTTGCTAAAATATTTAAAATATTATATGCACTACCCGGAATATCTGAAATTCCCGTTACTGTAACTCGCGCAGACTTCTTATCTCCTGCGACTCCGCTGATTAACATACTTTCCACGTTAACGACCTCCTTTATTACCGTTCCTTCGTTCTCATTTAAGCTGGAGCGAACCACAAGTTCCACTCCGTATTTTTTTGCTAATTCCACGGAACGATTGTGAAGCACCTGCGCTCCCATGGAAGCAAGTTCCAACATTTCATCATAGGTAATTTGTTCTACTTTTCTTGCACCTTCCACAAGACGAGGATCTGCTGTATATACGCCGTCCACATCTGTGTAGATTTCGCAGCTGTCTGCATGCATTGCTGCTGCAATGGCCACTGCCGTGGTATCAGATCCCCCACGTCCAATGGTAGTTACATCACCGTACTTATTTAAGCCCTGGAATCCGGTAACCAAAATCACCTTTTTACTTTCCAGTTCATGCTCAATTCGTTCTGTATCAATGCTTTTCAATCGTGCATTGGAATGAATGGCTGTGGTGTGCATGGCCACCTGAAACGCATTCAACGATATTGCCGGAATTCCCATTCCTGCAAGTGTCATTGCCATAAGTGCCACAGAAGTCTGCTCTCCTGTGGATAAAAGTGCATCCATCTCTCGCTTAGGAGGATTGGCGTTTAATTCTTTGGCCAAGTCAAGTAATTCATCGGTTGTCTGGTCCATTGCAGATAAGACAACAATCACGTCATTTCCTGCACAGTACTCTTTCGCGATTCTGTTAGCTACATTTTTGATGCGTTCTGTGTTTCCCACAGAGGTACCACCAAATTTCTTAACAATTAGCATAACTATCTCCTTTAATCATTTTTTCCTACTTTCCCCAATTATTTCTTCTTAACAGCCAAGCTCTTAAGAAACGCATTAATAAATGAGTCAATATTTCCATCTAACACGCTTTGTGCGTTGCCATTTTCCTCATTGGTTCTGTGATCCTTCACCATGGTGTATGGCTGTAGCACATAGGAACGGATCTGATTACCCCACGCAATATCCGTTACCTCGCCCCGGATGTCAGCAAGATTCTCTTCATTCTTCTGTTGCTCCAGGATATATAATTTGGCTTTCAACATTTGCATAGCCTTCTCTTTGTTTAAATGCTGGGATCGTTCATTCTGGCATTGCACCACGATTCCCGTTGGCATATGGGTAATTCGAATAGCTGAGGATGTTTTATTAATGTGCTGTCCACCGGCTCCGCTGGAACGGTAGGTATCTACACGTATATCCTCATCTCTGACTTCCACATCCAAATCTTCTTCAATATCCGGCATAACGTCACAGGACACAAAAGAGGTCTGACGTTTTCCTGCTGCGTTAAAAGGCGAAATTCGAACCAGTCGATGTACTCCCTTTTCCGATTTCAAAAATCCGTAGGCATTTTCCCCATGAACCTCAAAGGTAATGGACTTAATTCCCGCTTCGTCTCCGTCAAGATAATCCAGTACTTCCGCTGAAAATCCATGACGTTCCACCCAGCGCGTATACATTCGGTAAAGCATCTCTGCCCAATCACAGGCTTCCGTACCACCTGCTCCTGCATTTAATTTAATAATTGCATCGTTGCCGTCATACTCTCCAAACAACAATGTTTTCATACGCAGCTGTTCAAAGGTTTCTTTAAACTTTATAAGCTCTTGTTCCGCTTCTTTGCTGATTTCTTCGTCCTCTTCTTCCATTCCCATCTCAATGAGAGTTTCAATGTCTTCGTAGGACTGCTCTAAATCTTTGTATTGCTCAATGTCATTCTTCAGAGCGCTTAACTCCTTGGTTTGATTTTGAGCCTTGGTGGAATCATCCCAAAAATCAGGTTCTTCCATTATTTTTTCCAATTCACTGACCCTGTGTTCTTTTCCTGCCAGGTCAAAGTGAATCCCTCAATTCTGTCAATGGTTTTTGGTAGCTTATCAGCTCGCTTTTTATCTGGTCCAATAAAACCACATCTTCACCCACTCTCTATTTTTCTTTCAAAACCTTCAATGCCTTTTTCACCTGATTGTCATGCATAATATTGTAGGTCTTGTCTTTTTTATTTTCATACTTGTACTCTAATTCAATATCCGGCTCAATGCCTTTTTCATGAATGTAATTGCCCTTTGGTGTAAAATATCTGGCTGTGGTTACCTTAATGGCACTTCCGTCAGAAAGAGGTAAAAGAACCTGGACAATTCCTTTTCCATAGGTCTTGGTTCCTATCAGTGTACCGTATCCGTAATCCTTCACTGCACCGGCAAAAATTTCCGCTGCGGAAGCGCTGTTTTCGTTTACAAGCACCGCCATTGGAAGTCCCAGCTCTCTGCTGTCGGATTTGTACTCTTTTTTGTTTCCTTCTTTGTCTTTGGTGTAAACCAAAACTCCTTTTGGCAATAACTGATCCAGTATATCGGTTACCGTTGTTACCATGCCACCCGGATTATCTCTTAAATCCACAATCAAGGATTTCATGTTCTGAGATTTTAAATCGGAGATGGCTTTATTAAACTGCTCTGTGGTCACCTGATCAAATTCTGTAATCTGGATGTAACCCACATTGTCTTTTAACATTTGATAATTGACGGTTGGCATTTCCACAGTCTTTCGTTTGATGTTGTAAGTCTTTTCTTTTCCGTCTCTTTTGATAACGATTTTAACTTTTGAACCGGCATCTCCTTTTACATGAGTTGCAAATTCTGTAATATCTGTATTCTCTGCCTTGTAACCGTCAGCAGATACAAATTCGTCTCCCGCTTTTAATCCGGCCTCTTCTGCCGGTGTACCTTTGTATACCCTGGAAATGGAGATTACCCCGGTATTCTTATCCTGGGTCAATAAAATTCCGATTCCCTGATAGGTTCCCTGGGTACCCTGGACATAATCCTGATATTCTTCTTTGGTAAAATAGGCAGTGTATTTATCTCCAAGAGAATCTACCACACCGGCATACAAGCCTTCCACCATTTTATCAGAATCTAGGTCCTTATAATAATATTTGGACAATGCACTGATTACTTCCGCAAGCTTGGTCTGGGCTCCGGAGGAAATCACATCCTCTGCCGCTTCAGAATCCATCTTATAGCTTGTCAGCATCAGTCCGTTTTTCCTGATCACCACACTGGCAGCTGTTACAAGAAGTAACACCACCACCATGGTAATACTGATTCCTGTTGCAATTCCTTTTCGAAAAGTAGATTTACGCTGCTTTTCCAATTCTTCATACTCAGAGATCCCCGTTGTTAACTGTTCATCATTATCATCTCTGTAATCCATTGTTTTTCCTTTCTATACCTGTAAATGTTTACGGACTGTCAGGCGGCTTCCCAAAAATCCGATTCCCACTCCCAATACCAATGATACCGGTACCAGCATGCGGAATACCGTATTCACCGGTAAAAAGTTCAACATATTATTCAGGAACACAAATCGATTCATAATGTAGCCGATGACCCGTCCATACATTACATACAACACTGCCAACGGAATGGCCGATCCAATCAAACCAATCAAAATACCCTCAATTACAAAGGGCGAACGCACAAAGTAATCCGTGGCTCCAATCAGCTTACTGATTTCAATTTCTTCTTTTCGTACACCGATTCCCACGGTGACGGTGTTACTAATCAAAAAGACTGCCACAAGAAGCAAAATAAATATGATTCCCGCAGAAATCAGTGCCAGCAACTTATTGAAATCCGAAAGTGTATTGGCCACTGCATCGGATTTATTTACTCGACGAATTCCGTCAATGTCCTTCAGGTAGGATACCAAAGTGGACTGCATGGATACGTCACTTAAGTAAATCTGGTAATTGGCATAGTTGGCCAGAGGATTGTCTTTTTCAAATCCCTCTGCCAGCTCTTCATTTCCGTTAAAATATTTTTCCTTATATTCTTTCCAGGCATCGGAGGCAGAAATAAAATTAACTTTTGATACCTCCGGACGCTTTTTGATTTCTTTTCCGATTTCCTCAATTTCCTCGTCCGTTGTACCCTCCTCAAAAAACACGGTAACAGCAACCCCTTCTTCGGCTTCTTTTACCACATTTTGGAAGTTCATAACTACGGAATAAAAAATTCCAAACAAAAAAATGCATGCTGCCATTGTTGCAATGGAAGCAAGGGAAAAGGCTTTATTCTTTCCTATATTCTTAATTCCCATTTTCAGAGAATATGCAAACGTACTTATCTTAGTCAAGGTCTTCACCCGGTTTTCTATCGCTCACCATAACACCTTTCTTCAATGTAATCACTCTCTTATTCATGGCCTCTACGATTTCCAGGTTATGTGTTACAACCACCACCGTAGTTCCTCTCTGATTAATTTCCTCCAAAAGTTTCATAATATCCCACGCATTGTTGGCATCCAAGTTTCCGGTAGGCTCATCCGCCAAAAGAATCTTCGGCTGATTGATCAAGGCTCTGGCAATGGCAACTCTTTGCTGTTCACCACCGGATAACTGCTTCGGTCTTGAACGATACTTGGCCGCAAGCCCCACAAGAGATAGCATCATCGGTACTCTCTTTTTTATTTCACGATTGCTTGCAGAGATAACTCTCTGGGCAAACGCCACATTTTCGTAGACATTCCTATCTTTAAACAATCGGAAGTCCTGATACACCATACCGATATTTCTTCGGTACATTGGTATCTTATTATGTCTGAGCTTTCTTAAATTGGTTCCGTTAATTGTAATAATTCCTTCTGTGGGATCCAGTTCTTTCGTTAACAATTTCAAAAAAGTGGACTTTCCGGATCCACTGTTACCCACAACAAAAACAAATTCACCTTCCTCAATGTTCAGGCTCACATCATTCAGCGCCGGAACACCCGGAACGTAGCATTTTGTCACATGCTCTAGTGTAATCATATTGCCTCCTACTATCATTGGCACAGGGTCCTTAATACTCCAAAGACTCCATGTATTTCATATATTTCACAACCATCAAAGCAATCTTAAATGTAATGGCGTCTTCAAACACACGCAAATCAAGCCCGGTGCTCTTTTGCAATTTATCCAATCGATACACCAGGGTATTTCTGTGAATATAAAGCTGACGTGATGTTTCGGATACATTGAGACTGTTCTCAAAAAATTTATTAATGGTTGCCAACGTTTCATCGTCAAAATCATCTGTGGACTTTCCTCCAAAGATTTCTTTGATAAACATCTTGCAAAGAGGAATCGGTAATTGATAAATCAATCGACCGATACCAAGTGTTGAATAAGCGATTATATTCTGTGTTTCAAAAAAGATCTTTCCCACATCAAGGGCCATGCGAGCCTCCTTGTAGGACTTGGACACTTCCTTCAATTCAGATACCACCGTTCCAAAGGAAATACGCACCGACGAAATTCCGCCAAGCACGTCTGCCATAGACTCTGCAATCTTGCGAAGGTTCTCCATGCTGTCATTGTCATTGACATCTTTCACCACAATAACGTTCTTTTCATCTACTGCAGTAACAAAGTCCTTGGACTTTCCTCCAAAAACTCCGCGCAAGCGTTCAATGTCATTGCCTTCTTTGGTCTTTGATTCAAGAAGAAAAACAACACGCTTCACATCATTGTCAATATGAAGTTTCTTGGCGCGATTATATATATCCACAAGCAACAGATTATCCAACAGAAGATTCTTGATAAAATTGTCTTTATCAAAGCGCTCTTTATATGCCACAATCAGATTCTGAATCTCAAAGCATGCAATCTTTCCAATCATCTGCACATCATCTGTATCACCGTCTGCAAGTAAAATGTATTCCAGCTGGTGTTCATCAAAAACCTTATAAAACTGGCAGCCCGCTACCACCTGACTGTCTGCAGGGGAACTGACAAAGCTAACCGCTGCACTGCTGTAGGCTTCCGCCTGTGCAAAGGTTGTGGCTAAAATCTTTCCTTCCGTATCGATTACGCACAAATCCACGCGAGTAATATTTTTCAGCCCATCTATGGCGTTCTGTAGTATCTGGTTTGAAATCATCTGTTCTTCTCCTTTTTAAACCGAGTCATTGGACAACTTTTACAAATAAAGTTCTTCTTTTTAGAATAAATACACTAACTCTGCTTTCTATCATACACGAAATCCACAAAAAAGGAAAGAGGATTTGTGCACATTTTATGCACTTCCTCTTTCCCATTTGATTTTTTTATGAATTACTCTTCTTCTGTGTTGTTATAATCTGATAGTCCCCGCTTAAACAGCATCCTTCCCACCAGCGTTTTGGCAAATAGTGCCACCTTATTACCGCTTTTTCTGGTCAGGTATTTTGCATTCATGCCATACCACAATTTTGCATGGAGGCGCTGCTTCTGTTCTGCAATAAACCGCTCCTGGCCCGGGGACGGAATCACAGACAAAATAACATCCGGGGCCGCAATGTTAATTTCATTGATAATCCCAAGATCGTCCTGATACTTATCCAGATAACTCATGCCGATTATGTTCATTCGTTCATAGTCGCCTTTTAGGTACTCCTGCAACTTTTCCACATCTTCCTCGGTCTGTCCAAGAAGAAACACACTCTTCTTATTTCGGATCACCCTTTTCGCAAATTCATGGAAAAAGTTATCGTTATCCACATCATTAATCTGAGGGGAATTGTCATACCCCGCCTCTACTAAAATTTCTCTATCCCCAGGTATTGCCAAATCAAAAGAGCGAATGCTCTCTTGCAGTTCCCCATCTTCCTTGGCATCTACCAACAATCGCATAGAGACTTCCTCAATCACATTAAGGACGGTATTATTCAAAAAGGTCTCAACAAGTAACATTGCTTCCCTGGTTGAATAATTGTCCAGCTCTATGTTCATTACTTCTATTTTTTTAATCAAACCTCTATCTCCTAGTTTTTTCTCTGGGTTAGTATACCATTTCAGACACTCTTTTTCAAGTTTACGTATTCACTTACATAATTCCGTTTATTTGTTAGATAATTTATTCACATTATCGCAATATTTTTTCAATTAAAATGTCAATAAAAAAAACGATATTTCCACTCTCATAATAAAACTTTGTGCGCCTTCAACAAAACAAAGGTTCGCTTTTTTCTATAAACTTTTTATAAACTTTATGCCGGTTTTTGTGGATAAAGTGGATAACTCGGTGTATAAGTCCATTTTTCAAGGTTTTTCCCTTAGATTTTGTGGATTATTCTTTGTTATATTATTAACGTACTTTTGTCACTTTTAATATTTTAGTAATTTTTGTGCAATATGACATTTTTCATTTTACCCTTGACTTTTCTGTACACAGTAAATTCAAAAATTTTCAAATTTTAGTCCGAAAGCCCCCTCTTTATCGGTAAAATTCTTCTGTCAAAAAATACTGTAAATCCGCCTATTTAAGCAAAAAAATACCGATTCTCACCGGCCGGGCATTCCCCTGGCCACCGAGAATCGGTTTGTATACTTTCTTATATTCAGATTAGAAAATACGTCTTACAGCAAGAATTGTTCTGTAGTTTGCAGGAGATGAAATCTTAATACCATCTCTGTGGTTACTTGCATGAACAATGCTGTTTCCGCCAATGTAGATTCCTACGTGTCCGGAGTAACATACAATGTCTCCAGGCTGCATTGCGCTGGCGCTTACACCATATCCTACACCTCTTAATGCTGCAGAACTGTGTGGCAATGAAATACCAAATCTTGCATATACTGCCATTACAAATCCGGAACAGTCTGCTCCGTTGGTTAAACTTGTTCCGCCCCATACATATGGGTTACCAACAAACTGTACTGCATAATTGGCAACTGCCTGTCCGTTGGATCCTGTTGGTGCGCTGTATCCTCCGCCGGATGAACTTGAGCCTGAAGAAGATGAGGAAGATCCGGAAGATGATGAAGAACTACTCTCTGTTCCATTTCCTGCAGTTGCTGCTGCTGCAGCTGCTGCCGCTTCTTCTCTTTCTTTCTCTTCTTTCTTAAGACGAGCTTTCTCTTCTGCTCTTGTCTCACCGTATGTATATTCTGTATGAAGTTCTACATAGTCTGTAGAAACCCATCCTTTTCCTTCTTCGATGGATACCTTAACCCATCCGTCTTTCTCGTCCTTAACAACTACATCATCTTCGCCCGGTACCAAACCGATGACTTCGGATTTCGCAGATGCTTTCTTACGAACTCTCAATGTCTCAGTCTTAACTAAGGCATATCTTGTTCCTGCACTCTTTAATGCATCTCCGTTACCTACTACAACGTAATCAGCCTTTACATATCCTTTCAAGTTACCGGATTCAATCTTGTACCAGTCACCTTCCTGGCTAAGTACGGTTGCCACATTCTTGTTGTATAACTTTCCTTTGGATTTGGATTCTGTAGAAGCCTTGGCTCTTACATTAACATAATCATTCACCTTAGCCACACATAAGTTGGAAACGTCTTTCGCATCCACCTTAGCTGCCTCAGCTGCTGCCTGTGAATCTTCAGATTCTGCAACTGCCTCTACATTATTTGCATTAATCTCTGCTGCACTTACAAGGTAATCATTGATGCTACCTGTAATACCTGCAAAGCGTATGGTTCCTTCACCAATCGCAACGCTGTCGGAAAGCGCATGAGAAACACCGGATACAGCAGACGCTTCTGTTGTAATCGGAGCCATTGTAAGTACCATGCTTCCAGCTAAACACATTGCAGTAAACTTACCCAATTGTTTCATAATATCCTCCTTGGTTTCAAACCCTTTATATATTTATTACATAATTGTTACATTCAATGTCTTTTGCATTATAGCATTGTTAAGAAGCCATGTCAACCACAGAACTTTCACAATCTTATACATAAAAATACAAAAAAGAAGCTACCCGCCTGTTATTTTGCGAATAGCTCCTTAAAATCTCAACTTTTATTCTATTAGAAAATTCTTCGAACGGTAATGATGCCGCTGTAATGTGCATTGGTAATTGTGATTCCCGCATTATGATTTAATGCGTTTACAATCTGTCCTCCGCCAATGTAAATTCCAACGTGTCCGGAATAACATACAATGTCTCCAGCTGCCATGGAATCAGAACTTACACCATAGCCTACACCCCTCATTGCAGTAGAGCTGTGAGGAAGTGAAACTCCAAATCTGGAATATACCGCAAGTACAAAGCCGGAGCAGTCACATCCGTTGGTTAAACTTGTTCCTCCCCATCGATATGGGTTTCCCACAAACTGCAATGCATAATTGGCAACTGCCTGTCCGTTGGATCCTGTTGGTGCTTCATAATCACTACTGCCACCGGAACTTCCTTCAGAGGAAGATGAACCTCCCGTACTTGTTGCTGTGGCGCGTCTTGCAGCTCTTCCCGCTCTGCGGCGATTGGTTCTTTCTTCTCGGTTGCGCGCCCTCTCTTCCGCTCTTGTTTCACCATAAGTATATTCTGTATGAATCTTTACATAATCGTCGGATACCCAGCCTTTTCCTTCTGCAATGGATACTTTCACCCAATCATCTTTTTCATCGATTACCAGGATTTCTTCATTCTTTGGTACTACACCAAGGATTCCCGCCTTCTTGGTCGCTTTCTTACGAACACGAAGGGCATCTGCTTTCACCTTTGCATAACGGGTTCCGGCGCTTTCAAGTGCATCTTTGTTTCCCACAACCACGTAGTCCGCTTTGATGTAACCTTTTAAGTTTCCGGATTCAACCTTATACCAGTCTCCTTCTTTTGTAAGAACGGTTGCCACATTCTTATTGTAAAGTTTTCCTTTTACCTTGGATTTGGTAGTGGCCTTTGCACGAACATTGACGTAATCATTGACTTTTGCAACACATAAATTTGCAATATCTTTATCAACCAGCTTCTGTTCTGTCTTCTCGCTCTCTTTTTCCTTGCTTACTTCTTCGACCTTATTTTCATCAACCTTTGCTTTATCATCATCCAAGAAATCTGACACAATACTGTTCACTCCTGCATAACGTTCAGTATCATCTGCTATTACACATTGTGAAAGCTTGCCGGAAACTCCCGAAACGGCACTGGCCTGTGCTGACATCGGTATACATGTAAGCACCATACCTCCTGCCAAACATATCGCTGTAAACCTGCCCAATTGCTTCATCTATTCCTCCTTTATATAATCACATATTTACAAACCAAAATAATTCTCAAATTTGTTACAGAATTGTTTCATGTGTGTTTTTTTCAAAAATATCACCAAACCCCTGATTTTTCAAGCAATTCGTGCAAAAAGGGCACATTATCACATATTTTTCACAGTTTCTTCAAATATCCGGCATTTTTTATGTCATAAAAAAAATCCTTGGCATATGCCAAGGATTTCCTGTTACTTTATTCTTAATATAATTTATTTCAAAGCGATTGCTTCGATTTCTAACATAACATCTTTTGGAAGTCTTGCAACTTCTACGCAGCTTCTTGTTGGGAAGTCTTTTGTGAAGTAGGTAGCATATACTTCGTTGATTGCGCCGAAATCGTTCATTTCTTTAATGAATACAGTTGTCTTAATTACATGATCCATATCTGTTCCGGCTGCCTGTAATAAATTTGAAAGATTTGTAAGTGCCTGTTTTGCCTGAGCTGCACTTCCTTCAGGGATTGCTCCGGTTGCAGGATCTACAGGGATTACTCCTGATGTATAAACCATCCCATTTACTTCGATTGCCTGTGAGTAAGGTCCGATTGCTGCCGGTGCCTTATCTGTGCTGATAATGTTCTTCATAATCCGTTCTCCTTAGTATAATATTTTTGGAACTTTCTTCCACTCATCAGTATAACACTTATTTTACCAAACGGATACTTTTATCTGTAATTTCTACAATGCGTTCTTTATAGAGATGTCCCACTGCCCTTTTGAAGGCATTTTTACTTAATCCCACGTCTCTCATAATCACCTCTGCAGGTGCCTTATCGTTAAAAGGAAGTACCCCTGCAAACTCTTCAATGACCTGAAGCACCCGGTTTGCATCTTCTTCGATTTGCAGATAAGCCTTCTTTCGCAGGGAAAGGGTAAGCTTTCCATCTTCTTTTACCTCGGTGACTCTTGCATGAATCACTTCACCAATGTGAAGCTGACTGTGATCCTCATGCTTTGGAATCAACGCGGAATACTTATCATCCACCGCCACAAAGGCTCCAAAATTCCGACTGAATTCATATACACGTCCCTGTACATCATCTTCCACCCGATATGGAGGATTCTGGGATAAAATATGATAAAGCCCCTTCATGGAAGCGCAAAGGCGCTCACTTTTGTCGATGTACAAGCGAACAAGAATTTCATCTCCCTGTTTCACCCGTGCTGTCTGTTCTTTGTATGGGAGGAACAAGTCTTTTTCCAGTCCCCAATCCAAAAAGGCTCCAATCTTGGTAACCTGTGCCACCTTTAATACGGCGAACTGATTCAACGTCAATTTCGGCTCTCTGGTGGTGGCAATAAATCGATCCTTGGAATCTTTATACAAAAAGACCTCAAGAAAATCCCCTGTCTTTATTCCCTTTGGAACCTGCTTTGCCGGTAAAAGAACCCTTTCTTCTCCCGCTTCTTTATTGGCCGCAAGGTAGACTCCAAATTCTACGTTCTTAACCACAATAAGTGTTTGCTTTTCTCCTAATTTCAGCATTTAGTACCTCTTTCAAATTCAATTACAGTAAATGTTTCCCCATTTTCCCGGTTTAACGAAACTGTTATCACGTCCTCTGTCTTTGTTACCACCGGGACAATCACGTCTTTGTACCGTGCCTGTGCCTTATATTCTACACGCAAATAGCTGATTTGAAAATCCTTTGGCACATATTCCATGGCAATTAAAACATATTTTTCATTGTTCACATGTCCGTTGGTATCAAGGAGAAATTTGCCCACCGTAATAGGTTCCATTTCCTCTCCACCTTCCGGTTTCGGAATCTTCCTTCCCTTCCATTCTCCGGGAATGGGATCTTCCAATTTGTAAATATCCTTCAGATTATCTTCCACCTTCTTTGGACGCATTTTATCCATATCAAGATAGGTCCACACCGTCTCTGCCTGAGCAAGGTCGTTGCCTTCCCGATCTCTGATTACAAAATTTCGAAGGCCAAAAAATCCTTTTAACGCATGAGGCCATGTGCCAATGGTGATTTCTTCACCCAGTTTCGGTCTTCTTAAAATTTTTACCTGCCAGGACGAAACCACCCAGAAGGATCTTTGCTTGGTAAGATAATCGATTCCAACTCCATATTCTTCCGATTGAAAATTGGAACAATCCTGATAATAATTCAATATGGACGGAAGGGTTAAATACTGATCCACGCCTACCTCTGAATATCTTACACGACTTTGAAAACTATACATTTCCTTCCTCCTATGATTTATATATTTCAAATTGATAAGAAAAAAGCACCACATGTAGCATGTGGTGCTTAATAGCTGGCCCACAAGGATTCGAACCTTGAAAATGACGGAGTCAGAGTCCGCTGCCTTACCGTTTGGCTATGGGCCAATGTGCTGTCAACAAATGCTATTATATAGGAATGTGGAAACAATTGCAAGTGTTTTTTTCAAAAAATTTTAAAACATGTTTTTTAATTATCCTAATAGGATTCCCGCATCCCTTGTTACAGCAAAATCACTTGGTTATTCACCATGGAATATTCCACAGTATCCGAAAGGTCTATGGACACCTGTCCCTCGGTTAAGGAAATCAATGCCTTTTCATATTCCTCTGCCTTCTCCACAGGAAACATTAATTTCATGGTAATCGCTTCCTCATAGATGGTATCCATTACAGGAATGGAATTGGTGCCGCAGTAATATTGAATCTTCCCTAGCTGGGTATAGCTTATTTGGAAGGTTGCAATCCTTCCAAGAAGCTGCTCTATTACGCTACAGTTTTCAAGACCTTCCTGCACTGCCTTGGAGTATGCTCTTACCAATCCACCGGTTCCAAGCAAGGTTCCGCCAAAATATCTTGTTACCACTGCGCATACATTGTAGATTCCTTCTCTTTCCAACACATCCAGCATTGGTTTTCCCGCTGTTCCTGACGGTTCTCCGTCATCACTGAACCGTTTGACATCCTGATTTCTTCCTATTATATAGGCAAAACAATGGTGTCTTGCGTCATAATATTTCTTTTTAACCGCTGCTATATGATTGACAGCTTCCGCTTCGTTGGTTACAGGAAAAATGTCCCCGATAAACCGGGATTTCTTCTCCACCACTTCTCCGCTGCCGCCTTCATAAATAGTTTTCTTTAAATCCATAAAATCTCCCTATTTGTATATTCCATTTCAATATAGCATTAACCCAGTCCAAGGGCAATATACACTTTATTATTTTTCCTATATTTGATATAATTATTGGTGTTGTTTTACTGAAAGCATTTTTCAATGCAATCAAGGAGGTAAATATGGATTATAGTAAAAAAGGCACAGCCAGGAAGCATAAGAAAATGTCTTCCGACAAAGCCCGGATGCGACATCGATTCTTCCTTATTTTTGGAAAGACCTTGTTGATCATCTTCTTTGCTTTTATTATTATTGGTTGCTGTGCCGCATTTGGCATATATAGAGGTGTATTAGCATCCGCTCCTGATATTGATGAAATTGACGTTTCACCTACAGGCTATTTATCCACCATCTATGATGACAAAGGAAAAGAAATAGACACCTTAATTGCTGCCGGTGCCAATCGACAATACGTAACCATCGATGAAATACCAAAGAATCTTCAACATGCCTTTGTGGCCATTGAAGATGAACGTTTTTACGAACACAACGGTATTGACTTAAAAGGTATTCTTCGAGCAGGTTTTCGTTTTGTGGCCACCATGGGAAAATCACGACAGGGTGCAAGTACCATTACACAGCAGTTATTGAAGAACAACGTTTTTACCGATTGGGTGAATGAAGAATCACTTTCCTCAAAGATAAAACGTAAAATTCAGGAACAATATCTTGCAGTTCAGTTGGAAAAGAAAGTGAACAACAAAGATTGGATTCTTGAGAATTATTTAAACACCATTAACCTGGGTCAAAACTCCCTGGGTGTTCAATCCGCCGCTGAGCGTTATTTTGGAAAAGATGTTTCCGATTTAACTTTATCGGAATGTGCGGTAATTGCTGCTATCACCCAGAACCCTTCCGGATACAACCCGATTTCTTATCCGGAAAACAATAAAAAGCGTATGCAAAAAACCCTGGAAAATATGCTCAAATTTAAATACATCACCCAGGAAGAATACGATAAAGCCATGAAGGATGATGTATACGCCAGAATTCAAAAGGTGAACACCGAACATTCCAATACCAATTCCAATTCTTCCTATTTTGTGGACGAGTTGGTGGAACAGGTAACCAATGACTTAATCACCTTGAAGGGCTATACCGAAACTCAGGCATATAAAATGGTCTATAGCGGTGGATTACAGATTTACTCCACCCAAAGCAGTGACATTCAAAGTATCTGTGAAAAAACACTTTCCAACTCAGCCAACTATCCTACCGAGCAGACCTACATTAACTGGTATGCCAAATATCAGGATAAGAACGGCGAAGTTACCGCTTTAACAGAACAAAACATTTTAAAATATTACCAGAAGAAGCTTGGCAGCTCCTACAGTCTTGATTATGCAGACAAAAACGCTGCCGCTACTGCCATCGAAGGCTATAAGAACTACATGCTCTCTAAGGGCGGAACCTTTGTCAAAAACACCGAAAGTGTGAAATACATTCCACAGCCTCAGGCCTCCGTAACCATTATGGATCAGTCCACCGGCGAGGTAAAAGCCTTAGTGGGAGGACGTGGAGACAAAGAAGGAAGCATGACCTTAAACCGAGCATCCAACACTTATCGCCAGCCGGGTTCTACTTTTAAAGTATTATCCGCATACGCTCCGGCCCTTGACACCGGGGGAAAGACTCTTGCCTCTGTGCAGGACGATGCGCCGACCAAGAAAACCGACGGTAGCGCACTTCGAAACTATGACGGAACTTATCGTGGTTTCACCACCTATCGTGAAGCCATTGAGAAATCTATCAACGTTGTTGCAGTAAAGACGTTGGCAGACATTACTCCACAGGTTGGATATGATTATCTTTTGAATTTTGGATTTACATCCCTTTCCAACCAGGATATTGTTCAGGTTCTTTGTCTTGGAGGTATTACAAAAGGTGTTTCCAATTTGGAATTGACTGCAGCCTATGCAACCATTGCCAATGCAGGAACCTACACCAAACCTCGTTTTTACACAAAGATTCTTGATCACGAAGGAAATGTATTAATTGACAATACACCGCAGACTCATACGGTACTGAAAGAGACCACAGCATGGCTTTTAACCGACGCCATGAAAGGTGTTGTTACAAGAGGTACCGGTGTAAGATGTAATTTCCAGGGCCAGGCCATTGCCGGTAAATCCGGTACCACATCCAATAACCGTGATGCCTGGTTTGCCGGTTACACACCATACTATACCTGTGTTGTATGGGGCGGATACGACGACAACAAAACCATCCCTTCCACAGGCTATGTAAAAGATATCTGGAAGATTATTATGAGTCAGACCCACGCCAAACTTTCCTATAAAGACTTTACCAAGCCAAAGGGAATTGTCAGCGCCAGCATCTGTAAAAAATCCGGTCTTTTAGCCGTTGACGGTGTATGTAGCAGAGATCCTCGCGGAAGCTGTGTTAAAACAGAGTATTTCGCATCCGGAACTGTACCTACCACCTATTGTAACCACCATGTTGCAGTTAAGGTATGTGCTGAATCCGGAAAGGCTGCCGGTCCTGATTGTACCAATATTACAACAAGGATATTTATCACCGGCGGTTCCAAAGGTACCGCAGATTCTGCTTATCTGTTGCCTGGCGACTTTGAATCGCATATTTGCGATATCCATAAGCAGCAGCAGGAAACCGAAGAAGATACCGATGAGGAAGATGATACAGACGATTCGGAATCACCGCCACCTTCAGAGGAAGAAGAAGAAGATTAATATGATAAATACAAAAAGCACATCGATTTTTCGATGTGCTTTTTCTTATGTTCTTTATTTCTTATTATACTTTAAACGGAAGCTCTCTTCCTGCATCAAAGGCCAGAAGATATCCAATCATCAATTCGTTCTTTTCCCGTTTAAAACCACTGGCTGCGCTTCTTACCATGCATTCGCAAACAGCGGTTATTCTACGCTCCTGCACTTTCTTCTGGGCTTCTTCCCAGATTCCCGGAAGCAATTGGAATTTCACTTCCACCTTGATTCTACTGCTGGTTTCAAAGCTAATGGTGACATGACAATCAAAGCTGCTGGTCAACAGGGTCATGCGATATACCAAAATCCAAATGGACATATATATACTGTCCACAAAGGCGTCGGAAAGCTGAATGACCGTGGATGGCAGATGAATCTGTAATCCTCGCTCTGACGTGCCTTCAAAGAAGCTATGGCGAAGTTTTACCTCAATGGTGGTAATACCTCCAACCGGTAGCTTACTTTCTTTGTGATACGTCTGAAGAATCTCTTCCTCCATATCAAGCACTTCCTGTTTTTCATCGTCCGAAAGAGCATTTCCCAACATGGTAACCTGTTTTAGCACCGGAGTGATAATATGGGTTAATAACTCATCGCATTCCTGCTCGGTCATTACCTTTTCTCTGATTTCCTCGTATCGCTCTGTCTGTTCCCTATAGGACTGTTCCTCTTCCTGATGTATTTCCACATAACGTTTCTCTACGTCATACTCCTCAAAGGCTTCCTGAATTCCCTGTAACATATTGCCCTTATAATCTCCGGGTCTTAAATAGATACGGAAAACCTGCATACGATTGTAAAGAAAGGCCAGCTGGCCCACGTTCATCTTTGTGGTATATACGATGCATTTGGTTTCCGGCGCGTGTTTCTTAATGTAATGAAGTAATTTATCTCCATCAATGTCCGGAAATACCAGTCCCGTAATAACCAGTTTGTATTGGCCCACTTGAAGCTTTCTTACCGCTTCTACCCCACTTCTTGCAACTTCAATTTGGAAATCCTCACTTCTGTAGGCTTCCAAAAATTCCGAAATCACTTCTTCTCGTTTGTTGATAAACAATAAGCGATTATCCATCCTACACCCCCATGTACATAATTAGATGTTAAAAAGCATATCTCCATAGGAAGGTACCGGCCATACTCTCTTGTCCACCATCATTTCAAGTTCGTCGATTGGTTTTCTCAAGTTCTCCATGTCCGGGCACACCTTGTCATGATAATAGTAAGCAACGCCTTTTGCATCTTTTTCAGGAACATTTTCCAAATCATAGTACAATTTCTTAAATGAATCCTGTGCCTCTGTTAATTTATCATTGACCTTCTTCAACAAATCAAATTGTGCCACCGGCTGGATTCCTGCCGCCTTTACACTGTTTACTGTGTCAGCTAAATCCGAAGTGTATCCTACCACTGCCGGAATAAATTGTTTACCTGCCATGTCGATCATTGTCTTTGCTTCAATGTTAATCTGTTTTGCATAAGTTTCATATTTAATCTCAGCTCTGGAACTTAATTCCTTCTCTGTAAAAACATTAAACTTCTTAAACATTTTAACACTATCCGGGCTGTTTAGGCAATCCACTGCGTCGACCATACTTCTATAATTTGGAAGTCCACGCTTCTTTGCTTCTTCTTCCCACTCTTTGGTATAGCCGTTTCCGTTAAAAATAATTCTTGAATGCTCTTTAAATAATTTTGCTGTGTACTGATCTACCGCCTTGTTAAAGTCTTCTGCTCCTTCCAGCTCATCACAGGCTTCACAAAATGCCTCTGCCACAATGGTATTTAATACAATATTTGGAGATGCAATGCTGTCAGAAGATCCCACCATACGGAATTCAAATTTGTTTCCGGTAAAAGCAAACGGCGATGTACGATTTCGGTCTTCCACATCTTTCATAAAATCAGGAATCGATGGCACGCTGATTTTCATTGCCTCTTTTTTCATGGAGCTGGTGGCGGTTCCTGTTTCCATCATCTGAGTAACAATATCATTTAACATTGCTCCAAGGAATACTGAAATAATAGCCGGCGGCGCCTCAGAAGCTCCAAGACGATGCTCGTTTCCCACACAGGCTGCTGATTCTCTCAACAATCCTGCATGTACATCCACTGCTTTTAAGATACATGCCAGTACCAATAAAAACTGCTTGTTTTCATGAGGATTTTTACCCGGGTTCAAAAGGTTTTCTCCCTCATTGGTGGTAAGAGACCAGTTGTCATGCTTACCGGATCCGTTCACACCATCAAATGGTTTTTCATGGAGAAGACATTTCAACCCATGGCGATATGCGGTTTTACGAAGTGTTTCCATAACCAGATGGTTATGATCCACTGCAATGTTTACCGGTTCATAAATTGCTGCAAATTCGTGCTGCGCAGGGGCAACCTCGTTATGCTGTGTTTTTGCCGGAATTCCGTATTTCCACAAATCTTCATTTAAATCCTTCATGAAACCGCCGATTCGCTCTCTGATATTTCCAAAGTAGTGATCGTCCATTTCCTGTCCCTTTGGAGGATTGGCTCCAAATAGGGTTCTTCCTGCAAAAATCAGGTCTTTACGCTCATTGTATTTCTTTCTGTCTACAATAAAATATTCCTGCTCTGCTCCAACAGATGGGGTAACTCTGATGGCTGTAGTATTTCCGAAAAGACGAAGAACACGAAGTGATTGTTCATTGATGGCTTCCATGGATTTTAACAATGGTGTCTTTGCATCCAGGGATTCGCCGGTAAAAGAGCAAAATCCTGTTGGAATACAAAGTGTGGCTCCCGCCTCACCCTCTCGAATAAACGCCGGTGATGTGCAATCCCATGCGGTATATCCTCTTGCTTCAAACGTTGCTCGAAGACCTCCGGACGGGAAGCTGGAAGCATCCGGCTCTCCTTTGATCAATTCCTTTCCGGAAAACTCCAAAAGCACCTTTCCGTTACGCGGCTCTGACACAAAAGAATCGTGTTTTTCCGCTGTAATTCCTGTTAACGGCTGAAACCAGTGAGTATAGTGGGTTGCGCCCTTACTGATGGCCCAGTTTTTCATAGCTTCCGCCACCACATCTGCAATGGATGGATCCAATTCTTCTCCTGCATCCATGGTCTTTTTCAATTTTTCATAGATTTTTTTTGGCAAATATTCCTGCATGCTTGCATCATCAAATACATTTTCTCCAAAAATATCTGTGATTCTGTTTGTCTTCATCTTTTCCATAATCGTCCTTTCTCTTGGCCCATACCTTTTAGTTCAAATAACCTTCTTTTCTTTCATTTGTAATGAAAGAGAGGGATACCCCTTGTAGATACCCCTCATAAACTGTCTTTCAAAACTATGCAGGCCCCAACTGCACAGTTTATAAACCTTTATTCATTTGCTTTGTTGCAGGAACCAAATAATTCCATTTTTTCTTTTACGGTTTCTTTGATTGCTGCTGCACCTGGTGCCAGTAATTTTCTTGGGTCGTAACCCTTTCCTTCCTGATCTTTACCTTCTTCAATGTACTTTCTTGTTGCTGTAGCAAAAGAAAGCTGACATTCTGTATTTACATTAATCTTGGAAACTCCAAGAGTGATTGCCTTTTTAATCATATCTGCCGGAATTCCGGTACCTCCGTGAAGTACCAATGGCATTTCTCCGGTTAATTCCTGAATACTTGCCAAAACATCAAAGTTCAATCCCTGCCAGTTCGCCGGATATTTTCCGTGAATATTTCCGATTCCTGCTGCGAGGAAGTCAATGCCTAAATCAGCAACTGCTTTACATTCCTTAGGATCTGCGCATTCGCCCATTCCTACAACACCATCTTCTTCACCGCCAATGGCTCCGACTTCTGCCTCCAAGGAAATTCCTTTTTTCGCACAAAGCTCTACTAATTTCTTTGTATTTGCAATGTTCTCTTCAATTGGAGCATGAGATCCATCGTACATAACAGATGAAAAACCGGCTTCAATACATTTTAAACATGCGTCATATCCGCCGTGATCTAAGTGAAGTGCTACAGGAACAGTAATCTCAAGATTCTTCAACATTCCGTTTACCATTCCAACCACTGTATCGTAACCGCCCATATACTTTCCGGCACCTTCAGATACACCTAAAATTACCGGTGACTGATTTTCCTGTGCAGTCTGCAGAATAGCCTTTGTCCACTCAAGGTTGTTGATGTTGAACTGTCCTACTGCATAATGTCCTGCTTTTGCTTTTTGAAGCATTTCTTTTGCTGATACCAACATAAATTAAATCCTCCTATATTTTATTTGTGTTTACGTTTCATCATAAATGGAACTTTCTTTGGCAAATTTTCAATATGTACATCTTTATACGAACCGCCGTATTCCCCATCTCTTGTCCACGGAGTGGCTTCATCAAAATGAAAATCGATTTTGGATGTTTTAAAGGAATAGACATTCTTAAAATCCGCTTTTTGTGTTAAAAGACAAGCCAGCGTTTCGTTTAATTCCAATGGGTTTCTTGGCATCTTAATCAAAGTTACCTCAAACACTCCATCGTCCAATGACACATCTTTTCCCGTTAAGGTGGACATTCCACCAACAGATTTGGAATTGGAAACCATTCCGTAAAGCCAGTCGTCTTCATAGCAGCAGTCATCTGCTTCCACCACCACGTGATAACTTTCAATCTGACTCATTCTCTTAGCGCCTTCCAAAAGATATGCCGCATGACCTAAGATGTTTTTCAAGCCCTGGTCTGTCTGATAAGAAACATCGGTAAAAATGCCAAATGCCGCCACATATACAAAGGTCTTACCATCCATCTCCCCAATATCACAATGAAAGGCTTCTCCGTTCACTGCAATATTGGCAGCTTTTATCATGTCCTTTGGAATCCTCAAAGAGTTCGCAAAATCATTGGTGCTGCCTGCTGGAATGTATCCTAGATTGGTGTTTAAATTTCCCTCAATAATTCCGGATACCGTCTCGTCCAGAGTACCGTCTCCTCCGCTGCACACAATGTGATCATATCCTGCGCCTTCCTTCAACACCTTTTCGTAGGCATCTGCCTGACATTGCGTTGGATAAGCCGTCACATCATATCCTGCTTTGGTAAAACAATCTATAATCGATAATAATTTTGACTTGATTTGCCCCGTTCCTGAATGGGGATTAAAGACAAACAATAATTTCTTATTCATCTCTTACTCCTTAGATTTATTTTCCTGTAACAAATGCCTGAATCTTACGAATTGCTTCCTCTTCATCCGAACCATCTGCACTCACCTTGAGTTGCAATCCTGACATAAGGTTTAATGTCATCATACCCATAATACTTTTTGCATTGATGGTTCTGTTCTCTACTTCAATGTAAATAGAACTTTCAAATTGATTGGCAAGCTGTACCAATTCCGCAATGGGTCTTTCTTCTTTTGCTACCGAAATAGCCGCTTGGACTGTTTCCTTTTTCATTTTGTGTTACCTCCAATTATCCTCTCAGGTCCGAAGCTATATCTGAAAGCTTTCGCAACCTATGATTCACACCGGATTTACCAACCGGTGGATTTAACATTTCTCCAAGTTCTTTCAATGGAGCCTCCGGATACTGCAACCGTAAAGTTGCCACCTGATAAAGGTTGGGATTCAATTCATCCAATCCCATATGCTCCTTAATGTATTCAATATCCTCAATCTGTTTCACAGCCGCATTCACTGTTTTATTAATGTTGGCTGTTTCACAATTCACTTTTCGATTTACAGAATTTCGAACCTCTTTTAAAATTCGAACATTTTCAAGCTCCATCAAAGCTTTGTGGGCTTCCATCACATTCAGGGCATCCACAATCTGTGCGCCCTCCTTTATATATACCACAAGATGGCCCTTTCGGGAAATGGTTTTCGCTTCAATTCCAAAAAATGCCATTTGACCGATAAACTGTTCGGCTCTTTTTTCACTTCCGCAAACCACTTCAAAATGATACCCTTTTTCCGGATCGGTGATGGACCCGGTTGCCATAAATACCCCTCTTAAATAAGCTCTTTTGCAACAGCTCTTTTGAAGCAGCATATCACTGACTAAAAAATCCTCCGGAATTTCCTTCACACTGCCATCGCCGCCTACCAGCTTTAAGGCCTGCAGGGAAAAAGGTTTTTTCACCGATTCTCTGTATTTGATTACATAGACCCGGTTACGATTCAAATAGTTGTTTCTCTTTATAGATATTACCGGTTGTTTATGAAACGCCCGTTTTACCAATTCGTAATAAGTTTTCGCTAAAAACACATTTTCTGTTTCCACGCGAATTTCCACGTAATTCTTTGTCTTCTCAAACTTTCCTAAATAACATAGAATTCCGGCAATCTCAGCCAGCTGACAATGCCTTGCCTTCACATTATTTCGGGCAAGTTCTTCTTTCACATCTGCTGAAAAAGACATATCCTGTGCCTACTTTCTTAACGCATCCTTTGGGATGTCTCTGTGCTCTATGCGCAGTCCGTATCCCTTTTTCCCGGATAGACGTTTGTATAATTCGTTGGCCAACGTTACTGAACGGTGTTTTCCGCCGGTACAGCCAATACTGATGACCAATTGGTTTTTCCCTTCATCAATGTAATAAGGAATCAGGTAATTAATCATATCCTCCAGCTTGTTTAAAAATTCTTCCGCCTGAGGAAACTGCATAACAAAATCCTGAATCTCTTTATCATTTCCGTTTTTATATTTTAAATCTTCTACATAATAAGGATTTGGTAAAAAACGAACATCAAACACCAAATCCGAATCGGTAGGTATTCCGTATTTAAATCCAAAGGATAAAATACTTACGAATAAATTGTTGAAATCCTGATTGTTAAGGAAAATTTTCTCCAATTCCCCTTTCAGTTCTCTGGTTAAAAGTCTGCTGGTATCAATGATATAATTGGCATCCCTTTTTATCTCTGCCAGCTTTTCCCTTTCGGAGTAGATACCGTTCTCCACTCTTTCCCCTACTGCAAGGGGATGATTTCTTCGTGTCTCTTTATATCTTTTAATCAAGGTCTGATCATCTGCATCAAGATATAAAATCTCACATGGCATGTTATTCTCACGAAGTCTGCAAATTACCTCATGGGCCTCTCCCATATTCTTTGCATTACGAATATCCAGTCCAAGCGCCACTTTATTCATTTCCGACGTGGGATCAAAAGCCAATTCCGCAAATCGCTCAATCAATGGTATGGGAAGATTGTCCACACAATAGTAGCCAATGTCCTCCATCATTTTCAATGCTGTTGATTTCCCTGCCCCTGACATTCCGGTAAGAATTACAAATTTCATGGCACACCTCCGTTATCACCTAAAACTGTCCTACCATTTTCACTTCCGGCTCCAGTGTAACGCCGTATTTCTCTTTTACAATGGCGCCAACGTCTTCCATTAACTTTTTAATGTCCGCTGCAGTTGCTCCACCTGCATTAATTACAAATCCGCAGTGCTTCTCTGACACCTTGGCACCTCCCACCTGATATCCGGAAAGTCCGCTGTCCTGTATGAGTTTTCCGGCGAAATATCCTTCCGGCCGCTTAAATGTACTTCCGGCACTTGGATATTCCAGTGGTTGTTTTTCTCTTCGTCTGTTGTTCAAATCTTTCATACAGGCAATAATTTCATCTTTGTTGCCCTTTTGTAATTCCATTTCAACAGATAAAACAATATATTCCTTCTTCGAAACAATGCTGTTTCGATAGCTAAATTCCATTTCATCACCGGTTTTTTCAAGAAGTTCTCCCTGTTTTGTCAAAAGGGTCACCTTCTTCACAACCTGTTTCATTTCTCCACCGTAGGCACCGGCATTCATTACAATGGCGCCTCCAAGGCATCCCGGTATTCCCGATGCAAATTCAAGTCCTGTAAGACTATGTTCTGCCGCCTCTTTTGCAATAACAGATAACATGGCACCTGCATTGGCTTTCACAGTGGTCTGTTCAATTTCTATTTCTCCGGCATTTTTCCCGATTTCAATTACCACACCTTTAATTCCAAGGTCACCTACAAGTAAATTACTTCCGTTTCCAATAATTAAAAATGGCATTTCAAATTGCTGACATCTTTTTACGATGTCAGCAATCTGATTTGCCTTAGGTGTAATATAAAGTTCAGCCGGTCCTCCCACACGGAAGGTGGTATGTTTACTCATTGGTTCCTGTTCCTTGATTTCCAAATCAGGGAAGGTTTCCAACAAGCTTTTCTTTAAATCACTAATCAATTATTTCACCCTAATTATTCCTTAGGCATTTTTTAAAAATGCTTCGTATCCAAGTAATGCTTCGTAAAGGTCCACTTTACTGATGGTCTCAAACGGAGCGTGCATTGCCAATACAGCAACACCGCTGTCGATAACATTCATGTCATATTTTGCAAGAATGTAAGCAATGGTTCCGCCGCCACCTAAATCTACTCTTCCAAGTTCACATGTCTGGAAGTATACATTATCATCGTCAAGAATCTTTCTGATCTTAGCCATGAATTCTGCGTTGGCATCGTTGGATCCGCTCTTTCCTTTTGCTCCTGTGTATTTGTTGAAGCAAAGACCTCTTCCAAGGTATGCGGAGTTTTTCTTTTCCATTGCATCTGCAAACAATGGATCAAGTCCTGCAGATACATCAGAAGATAACATGAAGGAGTTCTTTAATGCTCTACGCATAATTAAATCAGAATACTCGCCCATGCAGTTCATAACTTCAGCAACGGTGTTCTCAAAGAACATGGATGTCATACCGGTTGCACCAACGCTTCCGATTTCTTCTTTATCAACAAGAAGACATACGCAGGTTCTTTCCGGTGCATCAATTGCTGCAATTGCCTTATAAGAAGGATATGCACATACTCTGTCATCATGTCCGTATCCAAGGATCATGCTTCTGTCAAATCCACAATCTCTTGCTGCTCCTGCAGGAACAACTTCGATTTCTGCAGAAAGGAAATCTTCCTCTTCGATACCATACTGTTTTTCAAGGATGGATACAATATTTGCTTTTACTCTTTCTTTGATGTCCTTGTCATCGGCATCCTTTGCAGGTCCAGGGATATTTCCCACAAGAACATCTAATTTTTCTCCGTCGATTACTTTTGCAGCGCTCTTTTCAAGCTGTTCCTGTGATAAGTGAATCAACAAATCTGTAATAACAAATACCGGATCATCTTCCTTTTCACCGATGTTTACTTTCACAACAGTTCCGTCCTTCTTAACGATAACGCCGTGAAGTGCCAGTGGTAAACATACCCACTGATATTTCTTTACACCACCGTAGTAGTGTGTATCTAATAATACCATATCAGAATCTTCATACATTGGATTCTGCTTAACATCAATACGCGGTGAGTCGATATGAGCCCCCAAAATATTCATACCTTCCTCAATCGGTCTCTTACCGATTACAAATGTGGCGATTGTCTTTTTCATGTTCACTGCGTAAACTTTGTCTCCGGCCTTTAATGTGCCTTTTTCTTTGATCACATCGTCAAGGTTCTTAAAACCATCTGCCTCTGCCATCTTTACAAATTCTTCTACGCATTCTCTTTCTGTCTTGTTGTTGGAAATGAACTTTCTATATCCTTCTGCGAAGTCCATTACTTTGCTAATACTTTTCTCGTCGTACTTTTCCCAAGCGTTCTTTCTTTCCATTAGCTTTCTTCTCCTTTTAGTTTTTGCTCAATTTGTTCTTGCATCCGTCGCTGTAATTCTTCGGCTGCGTTATAACCCATTTGTTTCTGACGATAATTGACTGCTGCCACCTCTGCTATAACGGCAACATTTCGTCCCGGTCGAATCGGCAGGGATTGACATACCACCCGGTTTCCAAGGAACTCGACATACTCCTCTTCCAGACCCAGTCGGTCAAAATCCGCACCCTTCTTCCATTCTGAGAGTTTTATAACCAAATCTATATTCTGCTCTTCCTTAATGCTCTCGGCACCAAACAACATTCTTACATTAATGATTCCGATTCCTCTAAGTTCCAGCAAATGTTTGGTAATATCGGGAGCGCTGCCCTTTAACGTTCGTTCGTTGATTCTTCGAATTTCCACTGCATCATCCGCCACAAGACGATGCCCCCTGCGAACCAATTCCAACGCCGCTTCGCTCTTTCCGATACCGCTTTCACCCATAATCAGTACACCAACACCGTAGACGTCAACCAATACCCCGTGAATACCAATACATGGAGCCAATGCTCTGTTTGTATAATATATCATCTCCGCCATAAAGGAACCGGTGGGTTGATCCGTTCCCAAAATCGGTGTGTTATGCTCCGTTGCTATTTCAATTAAAGCCTGTTCCGGCTCCAATAATCTTGAAAAAATAATCAACGGCATTTTGTAATGAAACAGCTGTCTGTATATTTCTATACGCTTCTCCTTAGGCTGATTCATTAAATAACTGTATTCAACTCTTCCAATCAGCTGTATACGTTCCTCACGGAAGTACTGAAAATAACCGGTTAAAGGCAATGCCAATCGGTTAATATCAGGATCGGTTAAAAAGAACTCTCCTGTGTTCAATCCCGTTGTAAAATTCCGCATATGAAAATGCTTTTCAACTTTACTGACCTGCAGTCCTTCCATAAGCTCTCCTTCGCACTATTATAAGTAAAACCTAAAAATATTCTCACAATAAATTCTATCACACACCACTAGTATCTTCAACATGGAAAAACTCATAAACCGACCTGGCTACAGAGGCATTAAAGCCGTCAACTTGGCTTAATTCCTCCTCAGTGGCATTGCGAATTTCCTCCAGAGATCCATAGCGTTTCATAAGTGCCAGACGACGTTTTGGACCAATGCCTTCAATATCATCCAAAATGGATTTTACCTGGTTCTTTCCACGTAGGCTTCGGTGATATTCAATGGCAAAACGATGGGCCTCGTCCTGCACCCTGGTAATCAGCTTAAATCCCTCACTGGAGGTGGAAATCGGAAGTTCCACATTATTGTAATAAAGTCCTCTGGTTCTATGATTATCATCTTTTACCATACCGCAAATAGGAATGGAAAGTCCAAGCTCCTCCATTACCTTTAATGCAACATTTACCTGGCCCCGGCCACCGTCCATCATAATCAGATCCGGAAGTCTTGTGAACCGGCCGTAATTCTCCTCCACCCCTTCTTCCATTTCCTTCATGGCGTGGGTGAATCGTCTTGTTAACACCTCGTGCATGGAAGCGTAGTCATCCGGGCCTTGCACCGTTTTTAAACGGAACTTTCGATAGTCATTTTTCTTTGGTTTTCCATCTTCAAAAGCCACCATGGAACCTACGGACAAAAATCCGCTAATATTGGAAATATCATAGGCCTCCACACGATAAAGATTCTCAAGTCCCATCAAATCCGCCAGTTCTTTTAAGGCTCCCCTGGTACGCTCTTCTTCTCGCTGCAAACGCTCTTTATCCCGGGCAAGCACCATGGAAGCATTTTTCTTCGCCAGTTCCACCAGTTTTTCCTTTTGTCCGATTTTCGGAATCTTTAAACTGACTTTGCTTCCCTTCTTTTTGGAGAGCCACATCTCCAGCTCTTCCATGTTTTCTGGCTCCATTTCCAGCATTACTTCTTTTGGTAAAAACGGTGTTCCTCCGTAATACTGGGTCAAAAAACTTCCCAGCACTTCCTCCCTGGTATCTCCTTTTGCCAAAGAGAGGTAAAAATGTTCTCGTCCCATCAACTTACCGTCTCGTACAAAAAATACCTGAACCACTGCATTTTTCTCATCCATGGCCATGGCCACAATATCCCTGTCTTCCAGGTCAGAGTTAGTGATCTTTTGCTTCTGGGCCACCTGATTTACGCTGTTTAATAAATCCCTGTAGTTGGCTGCATCTTCAAATTCCATTTTATTTGCAGCCCCCATCATTTTTTCCTCCAGCATTTTTCTTACCGGATCGTAATTGCCGTTCAAAAACTCCAGAGCACTTTCCACATGAGACATGTAGGTTTCCTTATCAATATATCCCTGGCAAGGTGCATCGCACTGCTTAATGTGATAATTCAAACATGGCCTTGTTTTTCCAATATCCTTTGGAAGATTCTTATTGCAGGATCTGATGTGATACAGCTTCTGCAACAAATCGATGGTGTCTTTTACCGCATAGGAACTGGTGTAAGGTCCAAAATAACGGTTCTTATCCTTTTTCATGGTTCTCGAAAACATCAGTCTTGGAAATTCATCTTCCATGGTTACCTTGATAAAAGGATAGGTTTTTCCATCTTTTAACATGGTATTGTACTTGGGCTCATGTTCTTTGATCAGATTGTTTTCAAGTACCAGCGCCTCCAATTCCGAATCGGTGACAATGTACTCAAATCTGGTAACCTGGGGCATCATAAGGGCAATCTTTTGTCGTCCGTCTGCCCCGATTCGAAAGTACTGTCGCACACGATTTCTAAGGGAAATGGCCTTTCCGATGTAGATAATCTCGTCCTGCTGCCCATGCATAATGTACACTCCCGGTTTTGTGGGAAGCTTCTTTAATTCCTCTTCAAAGTTAAAATTTTCTTGATTCATATGTCATTATACCTTTAAGGGGCTGTCGCACTAATGATTAGCCCAACAGCCCCTTTCTTTATTCTTCTTCAAAAATAATTTCATCCGGATCCACAATTCCTTTTTCCTTACGGAAAATTTCCATGAACTGCTTTCCTGTAATGGTTTCTTTTTCATAAAGAAATTCTGCAATCTTATCCAGAACTTCTCTGTTATCCATTAAGAGCGTCTTTGCTTTCTCGTAGCTCTTTTTCAATAAATCCTTTACCTCAGTATCGATTTCTGCTGCTGTTACATCACTGCAATTCAACACAGCCCGACCGTCAAGGTAGCGATTTTCAACAGATTCAAGACCCATCAAGCCAAATTTCTCTGACATTCCGTACTGGGTAATCATGGCTCTTGCAATGTTGGTGGCCTGCTCAATATCATTGGAGGCTCCTGTGGTAACCGAATCAAAAACGATTTCCTCTGCTGCACGTCCTGCCATAAAAGTGACAATTCTTGCATCCAGCTCATCCTTGGTCATTAAATACTTCTCCTCTTCCGGTGTCTGCATAACATAACCAAGTGCACCCTTTGTACGAGGGATGATGGTGATCTTTTGTACCGGTTCTGCGTCCTTTTGAAGGGCGGTTACCAGTGCATGTCCCACTTCGTGATAAGCCACCACTTTCTTTTCGTGAGGGCTCATAATGCGGTCCTTCTTCTCTTTACCTGCAATGACCACTTCCACAGATTCCAGTAAATCCGCCTGGGTCACAAACTTTCTGCCATGCTTTACTGCATTAATGGCAGCCTCGTTGATCATATTTGCAAGGTCGGAACCTACCGCACCGCTGGTGGCAAGTCCAATCTCTTCAAAGTTCACGGTCTCATCCATTAAAACATCTTTGGAATGAACCTTTAAGGTATCAATACGTCCCTTTAAGTCCGGCTTATCCACAATAATTCTTCGGTCAAAACGTCCCGGTCTTAAAAGAGCCTTATCAAGCACTTCCGGACGGTTGGTTGCCGCTAAAATCAAAAGACCTTTAGAGGTATCAAAACCATCCATCTCAGCCAAAAGCTGATTCAATGTCTGTTCACGTTCGTCGTTTCCGCCGCCGTATCTGGAATCACGGCTCTTACCGATGGCATCGATCTCATCGATAAAGATAATACATGGTGCCTGTTTGTTGGCTTCCTGGAACAAATCACGTACACGCTTGGCTCCCACACCTACAAACATCTCCACAAAATCAGATCCTGCAATGGAGAAAAACGGTACCTTGGCTTCTCCGGCCACCGCCTTGGCAAGTAAGGTCTTACCTGTTCCCGGAGGTCCCACAAGAAGTGCTCCCTTTGGAAGCTTGGCTCCAATTTCGGAATATTTTCTCGGGTTATGTAAAAAATCCACCACTTCCTGAAGTGACTCTTTGGCTTCTTCCTGTCCGGCCACATCCATAAAAGTAATGCCGGTAGCCTTTTCCACATAAACCTTGGCGTTGCTCTTTCCAACTCCCATGGCTCCACCGCCCATACGTTTCATTAACATATTGGCAATCCATACCATAATTGCAATTGGAAGGATAATGCTTAAAAAGCTGTAAATGTAATTGGCGGTATCTTCAGGAATCTGAGAATTGAATTCTACATTATGTTTCTTTAACAATGGAATCAAATCCGGATCGTTAATTAAACCGGTTACATACTGCTGCTGATTCATAGCCTCTTCCATTTTGAAAAGGATATCGTAGCTGCTCTTTCCATTCTTACTGTCGGAGATTGCCGACTTATCTGCCTTTGCAATAATGTTAATTTCTTTGGCGGTAAATTGAACAGATTCAATCTTGTCTTCCTCCACCAACTCTATAAACTTGGTATAAGAAATCTCCGTCTTTCCACTGCCCATAAACTGGCTTTGTATCATTGTCACAAAAAACAAAATAACAAGTCCAACCATTAAAAGAGCCAATAGGGAACGTCCGTTACGTTTCCGATTGTTATTGTTGTTCCCGTTCTGGTTTGGATCGTTATTTTGATTTCTATCATCATTTGGTCTGTTGTCCATAGTTTCCTCCTGCGAAAAAATTCTGCTTTTTTGCAGATATACTTATTATAAGTTTTCGACCTTGTAAAATCAATCCTCGCTATCTTAAGTTTTTTAGAACAATCTAAATTTTTTATAAAATTAGCTCTTGATTTTTTTCTCCGATTGTTATATATTGGATTGGTTGTTTTATTTTTTTCAACAAGCAATTAATAATTTATATAAAGGAGGACCCCCTATGCCTGTAAAATACGTATTTGTTACGGGCGGCGTCGTATCCGGACTTGGAAAAGGCATTACCGCTGCTTCCCTTGGACGACTGCTAAAAGCTCGTGGCTACAAAGTAACAATGCAAAAATTTGACCCTTACATCAACATCGATCCAGGTACCATGAATCCTGTCCAGCACGGAGAGGTTTTTGTTACTGACGACGGAGCTGAAACTGACCTTGACCTTGGTCACTACGAAAGATTCATCGATGAAAGTCTCTCTAAAAATTCCAACATAACCACCGGTAAGATTTACCAATCCGTACTGCAAAAAGAGCGCCGTGGCGACTTTGGCGGCGGAACTGTCCAGGTTATCCCTCACATTACCAACGAAATAAAAAGCCGTTTTTACCGCAATGATGACAGCAATCAGCTGGAAATCGCATTAATCGAAGTAGGTGGCACCGTTGGCGACATCGAAAGTCAGCCGTACCTTGAAGCCATCCGTCAATTCCGTCAGGAACATCCAAAAGACAGTACCTGTCTTATTCACGTGACCCTTATCCCTTATTTGAAAGCCTCCGGCGAATTAAAAACAAAGCCGACTCAGGCCAGTGTAAAAGAACTTCAGCGTATCGGTTTAACCCCTGATATTATTGTATGTCGAACCGAACATGAACTTACACCGGAAATCAAAGATAAAATTGCACTGTTTTGTAATGTTCCGGAAACTCACGTTTTACAGAATATTGATGTGGACTACTTATACGAAGCCCCACTTGCCATGGAAAGAGAACATCTTGCCATGGTAACCTTGGACACCCTTCGTCTTGACTGTCCAAAACCGGACCTTACCGATTGGAAAGAAATGGTATAAGCCCTTGCCAATCCGGAACAGGAAGTTCGCATTTCTATTGTGGGAAAATACATTGCATTGCATGATGCTTACCTTTCTGTTGCAGAGGCATTAAAACACGGCGGTATTGCATCAAAAGCCACCGTCAACATCGATTGGGTGGATGCGGAAACCGTTACCGATGAAACCGCGCCTGAAATTTTTAAAAACCAGCAGGGTATTTTGATTCCGGGCGGTTTTGGCCAGCGTGGCATTGAAGGTAAAATTGCAGCCATTAAATATGCCAGAACTCATAACATCCCCCTTCTTGGCATCTGTCTTGGTATGCAGCTTTCCATTGTGGAATTTGCCCGTAACGTGTGTGGCTTAAAAGACGCCAACAGCATCGAGTTGGATCCTTCCACCAAGCATCCTGTGATTGCATTGATGCCGGATCAGGAAAATGTTGACAACATTGGCGGTACACTTCGTCTTGGTTCCTACCCATGTGAATTGGATCCTGCTTCCCTTTCCTGTAAACTCTACGGATCCACCACCATTCACGAACGTCATCGTCATCGTTACGAAGTCAACAACGACTTCCGCGAAGTTTTACAGCAGTATGGCATGAACCTTTGCGGTCTCTCACCGGATAAAAACATTGTGGAAATGATTGAATTAAAAGATCACCCATGGTTCATCGGAACCCAGGCACATCCGGAATTAAAATCCAGACCAAACCGTCCTCATCCGTTATTTAAAGGATTTATTGAGGCAGCCATTTCCTGTAAAAGATAGTATTTCATAAATACACCAATGATAATAAAAAAGGGACATCGTCCGGGGTTACCCGGTACGATTGTCCCTAAAAAATTCTTTGTTTCTTCTATTATAATAGTTCGTACTTCTTAATAAATCCCAGTCCCAAAGCAAACGGTCCTGTATGTACTGCGCTGACTGCTCCGATTTCCACTTCAAAGCCGCCTTCCTGATGTTCAAAAAGAGTCATGCCGAATTTCTCTTCCACTGCCTTACGAAACTCATCCGCCTCTTCCTTATCATATCCGTGTCCTACAGAAAAGATGTAATCGTTCACATCATGATTGCTTAAGTATTTCTCCATATAAGAGAAAATATCCTGAATGGAACGCTTTCTTGTTCGACTGATTCCTCCAATACCAAGCTTTCCATGTTCCAAAATAAGAAGCGGTCGAATGTTCAGCTTTCCTGCCGCAGTCACTGCCAACTTTCCGATACGTCCGCCCTTTCTAAGGTACTCCAAAGACCCCACGGTAAAAACAATCATTCCCGCATCACATACTGCAGGCATCTTTGCAGTCATTTCTTCAAAGGTCAGTCCATCATCTCTCATACGAACCATTTCTTCTACCACAAGTCCCTGGGATACAGTATTTTGTAAAGAATCATATACCGCCACCTTGGCATCTGGATACTCTTCCATAATCATCTCATGGGCTGTGTGGGCTGACCCGAAGGTTCCGCTCAATGTATTGGTCATTGTAATACAAATTACACTGTCTCCGGCCTTAACTGCCTCTTCAAATTTCTGATAAAAATCATCTACCGAAGGTAGAGAAGACTTTGGAAATGCTCCATGATTCACCATGGCATCATAATAAGCATTACGATCTGCCTCCAACTTGTCCTTCTCGTAGTTCTCCCCATCCAGTGTAAGATAAAGAGGGATGATTTCTACATTATGCTCTTTTAAATAATCTGCCGGCACATCACATGCGCTGTCACTTATTAATCTTATCATACTATTCCTTCTCTCCTTAACACAAGTATTATATCATGTAGTTTTTAATACTACAACACCCATTTCTGACATCCTTACATCGTGTTGCCCGGGCATTGATTCTATGATACATTTAATATATGAAGAAACTGTGGGGAGGATACCATGTCAAGATCAGAAAACCAGAAAAAAAAACTTATCACTTTACGAGATATTCTTCTTCAAAAAACAGATGAAGAACATCCTTTAACAACCAAACAACTTATAGACGAACTGGAAAAAGCCGGCATTTCCAGCGAACGCAAAAGCGTGTATGCCGACATGGAGACCCTGGAAGAACTGGGCCTTGATATTATTAAGATCAGCAAAGCCTCTAACGAATATTACATCGGAGAACGGGAATTTGAACTTCCGGAATTGAAATTGTTGGTGGATGTGGTACAGGCCGCCAATTTTATCACTCCAAAAAAATCCGCAGAGCTGATTAAAAAGTTAGAAGCTCAAACCAGCGTTTACCGGGCCAAACAGTTGTCTCGTAACGTGGTTTTGGCCAATCGCACCAAGACGACCAATGAAAACATTTTAATAAATGTAGATATAATTTATCGCGCAATCTCAGATAATAAGCAGATTCAATTTTTATATTATGATTGGAATTTGAAAAAGGAGCTGGTTTTAAGAAAAGAAAAACCTTATCAGGTCAGTCCCTTTGCCCTGATTTGGGATGACGAAAATTATTACCTTTTGGGATACGACAGTGCGGCGGGGAAAATGAAACATTACCGGGTCGACAAGATCAAACGCATTGATGAATTGGATACGGCAAGAGAAGGAAAGAGTATTTTTGAAGCCATTGACATGGCTGCCTACTCCAGAGCCACCTTTGGAATGTTTGGCGGAGAAGATGAAATTGTGCAGATTCGCGCCAAGAACCATTTTGCCGGTGTCTTTATCGACCGCTTCGGCAGCGATGTGACCCTTCGGGCACTGGATGATGAATACTTTGAAGCCCGTGTTCCGGTGCGCATCAGCTCTCAGTTCTACGGCTGGCTCACCGCCCTTGGAGAAGAGGTTTCCATTCTGGGTCCTAGCCGGGTAAAAGAAGACTATAAAGCCTATCTGAACTCTATTTTAAAACATATGGATTAGGAAACCCACCTTTACTCATCAAATTCCACTTCCACATAGTAGCCTCGCTGGGTTTCCTTTATGCCTACCACCGTTCCCTCTTTGGAGGTTAACCTTTCGGACGCAAGAAAATTGGCCGACATGGCATAAGCTTTTCCCAGCGTGTAATAATAAGATGTGGGAAGTTTTCCCTCTGTAATTTCAAGTACGTCCCCCTCTTTGCAAAGACCGGGACGTTCCATTTTAAATTCTACGGTTCTCACAATTTACACCTCAATTTCTATTATAATCACATTTTTTCCGCAAAAGGAAATTTGTGCCTCTTCCTTTTGAATATGGCAACATTCACCGGGACTTATCAACAAGTTTTCCACATTATCCACGTAAAAAGTAGAAAAATCGTCAAAATAAAGAAAATATTCTTTATCGCTGTGGACATTCAACACATTTTCTTCACCACTTCGGAACATTTTCCCACGGACTCCTTTTAACATGAGATTAAAATCCTCCGCTTTTCCCACGCAGTGAACCTTATCTCCACCGTCAAAACAGATCACACGGTTACAATCCACCGTTTCTTTGGTGGATTCTCCGATAGTTAATTCCATTTCCCCCTGCAATGACGTTAAATAGCGTGTCACTCCGGGAAGATAGGTAAAATCAGATTCTTCCTCTTCCACCACAGCGGAGCTGATTCGGTATTGAAAATCCCTTTTTTGGTAATCACTGCCCTTTGGATAAATGTAAAGTTGTCTTGTTATTCCTCCGGACCATCTGGTGGTTACGTAATCTTTTTGGCTGATTTTGGTAAACATTTCCTCTCCTACATCTGTTTTCGTACAATCGTGTATTCATCGCCGCCTCTAAAATAAGGACAGGCCCTGTATTCCCGACTCATATATCTGGCCAGTTCATCTTCATCCAGATAGACCTGGCAATCGTATTCATCCAGTTCTTCGTCATATGCAAAGTTCATGCACTGTTCGCATTCCGCATAAGCTGCTGCCATTTCACATCACTCCTATTATATGCATTATATACTCTGTAACAAACACCCCCACGCAGGAAGCAATGGCAACGGTAAGTAAACTTTTCCTCTGAAGGGCCAAAAGCAATCCCAAAACGCATCCCACAGCTCCTGAAATCAAAGAAGAAGTGGCATACAAAATGGCCGGAAAGGTCATGGCTGCCAGCACGGTATAGGGTATATACGCCAAAAAGGCTTTCATGGTAGGATTGGTGATTTCTTTTTTACAAAGAGAGAAAGGAACCGCCCTGATAAGATAGGTCACTCCTGCCATAACCAATAAATAAATCCAGTAGTTTCTCATTGTGACTCCCCTCCTTCTTCCTCCATGGGAAACCAGACTGCTCCAACAAAAGCAGCAATCACTGCGCTGATAATCACCGCAGTTCCGGAAGAAATTGTTTTTAACATCGGAGTCCATTTAAAAATACAGGAAAGTCCTACAGCAATACCCACCACAGCTAAAATTTTTCTGTTCTCCTTTGCCGGTGGCACAACCACAGCAATAAACATTCCGTAAAGTGCCACGCCCAATGCAGAGCTGATGTTTTGCGGTAAAACACTTCCAAGCAGGGCCCCACCCATGGTTCCAAGGGTCCATCCCATTACCGGAAGCACATACAGCCCCACAAGATAGCCTCTTCCAATCTTATAGGTTTTACTGATTGCCACCGCAAATATTTCATCGGTAATGCCATAAGCAAGAATCCATCGACTGATTCCCGATACTTTTTTTGTTACATTTTGGGAAAGACTAACTCCCATAAGACCATAGCGCAGGTTGATTACCAACTGAGATACTGCCATCTCCAAAAGGCTTCCTCCTGCTGCCATTGTTCCGATACCTGCAAACTGTCCTGCAGAGGTCAGGCAGGTAAGAGAAATTAAGGTAGCCTGCCACCAGGACAAGCCATACTCCATCGTAACTAAACCAAAGGTAAAGGCCACTGAAGCATAGCCCAGCGCAATGGGAATGCCGTCCTTTACCCCATATACAAATTGTTTCATTTATCCTCATCATCCTATTTCATAATCGCACAAATTTTCTTTTATCCTATGTTACCAAGATATTGTCGAACACGCAACCTTAGAGACATTGGATTGATTGGTTTTGTCAAATACCCCTGCGCTCCTGACTGAATGCAGGCTACTACGGTTTTCTTCTCCTTATTTCCGGTAAGCATCACAATCGGTGTTTGATTAAACCTTGCGTCCATACGCAATTTCTTTAACACGTACATTCCATTCTTATCCGGCATTTCATAATCCAAAAGAATTAAATCCGGAACGTTGGTGCCGCAATACTTAATTGCCTGATCCGCACCTGCTACAGCCACTGTCTTATATTCACCCTTTAAAAGACCCTGTAAGGTTTTCAAAATCATCACATCATCATCTACAATGAGAATGGTTTTGATTTGTGGTTGTCCATCTCCTCCATTCATTACATCCACCAGCTTTCCCCTTAATTCTTCCGGTTTCACAGGTTTTTTCAAATATCCTGCCGCCTTCTTCGATGCACAAGCCATCAATGTACCTTTATCTGCCTGTGATAACAAGTATACAATCGGAATATCTCCGCAGCCTTGAATCTCTCGAATACGATCTGTGGTCTGCAATCCATCCATTCGCCGCATATCCACATCCATAAAAATTACATCAGCCGTAAATTTTTTCAAAAACTGCACTGCTTTTGAACCGTTGGAATACTCTACCACCATTGCCTGATCTTCAAAACCTGCAACTAAAGAACCGCGGTGGTAGTCATCCTCACTGACCACCAATGCCAACGGAAGTTTCTCCAATTCTTCAAAAGTGTCCAATATGATATTGGCGCCTCTCTCACTATTGAGAAACAACGGTTTCAACATCACTTTATTTCCCGGAAAATATCCGATCACCTGATCCATTTCACTTTCGTTGACAAACGCCATCACCGGAAGATTATTCTGCTTTGGCGGCAACAGGGCCACATTGATTTCCGGTAAATCTTCCATGGTACTCTTACTACCAACGTAAACAAACAAATCCGGTCGATTTTCTTCCAGTCTCTCTTTCACTTCCTCTGTATTATCAATGACATGAGTCGCGCATTTCCCATCCAGATAAGACGCCAAATCCGCTACTACGCTTCTTTCGGAACAATACAGTATGACATCTCTTCTCCTCTTACCCATATAAACTACTCTCCTTTATGCCTGGCTATTTTTTACTATAATTTCTTTGTTCAATAACAGTTCATCCTCTTTCACAGTACAATCGTATGCTAACGCTTTTACCCCTGCATTGGTAACATTTCTGAATTCACTGCCAAATAAAGGATCTGTTTCATCATTGGGGGCAATATCCATTACACCCTCTAATTGTATTACAAACATAAGGTAGGTTTCAAACCCTCTCTCATGTGCTTTTTTCAATTCCAACATATGTTTTACCCCCCGGGCAGTTGGTGCATCCGGGAAAAAACAATGATGTTCCCTTTCCAGGGTCACTCCCTTGACCTCCATCAAATGTTTCTTTCCATCTGAGGTTTCAAAATAAAAATCAATGCGGGAGTTTTCATAGGTATATTCCGGTTTAATGTAGGTAATCTCACCAAACCGTCCGGTTTCTTTTAAAAACTCATGCACCACCTTGTTGGGTGCCTGGCTGTCCATATTAATCAGCTGTCCGTTTTTATAAACCCCGATCAAATCGTATTTGGTTGCCCGTTTCTCATTTTGGCCTTCTGCCAAAATCACGTCACAGCCCGGAACCAAAAGTTCCTTACATCGCCCTGTGTTTTTTACATGTACTTTTTCTTCGTGGCCATCTATGGATACATAGGCCACAAAACGATTCGGGCGACTTAAAAAGGTCGCCCTTTTCGTTGTTGTGTATTTCATATTATTTTGCCGTTATATATTTTGCAGTGGAGTATGCGCTGGTAACACCGCTTGCATTCACTGCTTTTAATTTGTAGTAGTATGTTTTCTTTGCTTTCACTGTTCTGTCAGTATAAGTGGATACATTGCCTGTGGTGGCAATCTTCTTATAACTGCCGCCCTTCAGTTTACGATAAACGTAATACTTCTTGGCTCCTGACACCTTAATCCAGGATAATTTTACCTTTCCGCTGCTCTTTGACAGTTTCAGATAGGTAGGGCTTTTCAGTCTTGCAGTAATACTCACCGTATTGGAAACACCGCCCTGATATCCTTCTTTATAAGATACCACATAGTAGCTGTATTTGGTTCCAATTTTCACATTCTTATCGGTATATGAGTTAGAAGTAACTGTGGTAAGTAATTTTGCTTCACTATCTGCGCTCTTGCGGTAAATCTGATAGCTTTGTGCTCCATTCACCTTGCTCCAACTGATCTTGGGATATCCACTGGAAATAGTTCCGCTTACCGTGGTACTGTCAAGAGTAATACCGGATGTATCTGAAATATCCTTTGCAAGCGCTTTCACTCTTACGTTCCCTTCGGTTCCCGTTGAATACCATTTACTTCCCTCTTTATAATAGGACTGTCCGTCCTCCGAGGTGGACTGGAATTTAATCCAGGAATAATCATCTGTCATATCGTAGATAAGATTTGTCTCGTCACTGAACGTCACCACAATAGAGAACTTCTCTCCCTTTGTCAGCAACACATCTTTCGTTAAATCTATGGTCTGATATCCTGCACCTTGAAACGTAACACTCTGAGATAAAACCTTAATTCCGCTGGTTGGCTTTTTCTCAGTACATCCGGTGTATACCGTAATGGTTGCCTTATCACCATCGTATGTATTTCTGATTCTCACAGCATTTAACAACTGATCCTTATCTGCGGTAAAAATATTTGCTTCTCCTTCCGCCTGAAGCAAACCTTCTGCACCACCACCATCGTACTGATAAATGGTGTCATAGGAATCCTTTGGTTCTAAAGTAAACACATAGGAATAATTGGTTTCATCGCTACTTGGCACATCTTCATAGGAAAGCCAGAAGTATCCGTTTTCACCCCAATCCGTTCCCCAACTGTTTCTGCAAAGCCATGCACCGTCTTTACGAGGTTTTACCGTGCCAAAATTGTCGCGGCTATAGTTATCGTCCCAACCTACAACGGTAATTTCGTGATCCAACTGCACCCGATTATTGTTCACATAAAGGGTTTTCTCCCCCTGGGAAAAATAACGTTCCTCAGAGGCAGCTACACCTTTGGTGATTGCACCGTACTGCATAATTGCAGATTTCATTGCAGCCGTGTCTTTCGCGTCAATTTCATATACTGTATCGATGGCATATGCATTCTTACCATTGGCATATTCATCGGACAGACTGCTTGATACCATGCTGTAAGGAACTGTGGTTTCTTCCACAGGGCCATATCCTTTTGCCAAAAGATACATGGTAAAAGAATTGTTAGCTCCAAGTTCATAGTACTGAACTCCATTCACATTGGCCGGATCAAAAATCACTTTATCCCCTTCAAGACCCGCAGTTTCTGTATTGGTGTTATGAAACATAAAATACACCAACTGTGCCTCCGATAAATTTGTATTTCCATAACCCTGTACCAACAAATTGGACTCCATACTGGCGATGGCCGCAAAAGCCCAACAGGTACCGTTCTCACCCTGGTTTCTTACAGGAGTTACATATCCCTTATCCACAAGACTGTAACTACTTGGATAACTGCCTCTTCTGGCACTGTACTTTTGGACGTTTGAATGGTTGGACTTTCCAATTTCCTTTTCGATGGCAATGTGTCCTGTTCCCTTGCCCTGACTCTGTTGCTGCTTCTTTGCAGCCTCAGAAGGAATCGAGAATCCACCGATTGTCATGCTCAGTGCCAACATTGAAACAAGAAATCTTTGAATTGTTCTGTTTCTCAATATTTTTCTCCTTTTCATTACATATTAATGCGTATAAAAAATCACTTTTAGTTTACCATTAATACATCCCCCATTCAAGCCTGTGATTTATGCTTTTCACCTACCTTTCACACCTTTTTTACATCAATTAAACCTGCTTTTAAATACAGACAGAAAAACTGCCACGGAGCCGAAATTCATCGATCCCATGACAGTCTCTTGAAACTTTATTATGAACTTGTTAGTACCCAAACTCTCTTCCGAAACGATGAGAAAGTGCTTTCTCCGTTAACGGAACTGCTACAATCAACAAAATGGTCTGCATTAATAGGCATAAACCACATGCTGTTTCATATCCGGCAAGAGGAAATTTCAAAAATACAACGGCAACAACCAACGAAATCAAAAGACTCCATCTTCCTGCCCAGCTGTAAAACTTTCCGCAAACCTGATGCGCAAATCTTGTAGTTGTTGTATTACGCATGGAGCGCATTGTTCTGTAGTAAATTTTACAACGTTTGCTGTTCGGCCGTACTCTTAAAAAGCATTTGCCAAGAAACAGCATTAACATTGGTAGCATCACCAAAATCGCTGTTAAAAGTAACCACATAGGAACTCCCCCTAAACTGATGATTAATTACTACATATAGTATATCGTATTATTTCTGAAAAGTATAATACTTTTTTACAAAAAAATGAACTTTTTTACTTTATTTTGTGGTTTAGGTAATTTTTTAGGGGAGTTGTCCACAATTTTTTCCTCAGTCAGACGGGTTATTCACTTTTTACCGATCTACTACATCTAGTTCCGGGTGATTTCTAAAATAATCAATCATGGTGGAGGTAAGACTCATATCACTATCCTGCACCGGTAAGTCCTCTCTTGAAATCCACATAGCATCTGCCAATTCCGAGGTATCCAGTGTAATGGTTTCATCCTCTCCGTCAAGATAGGCAAAGTATCCCATTAAAAATCCGCAGGTAAACGGCCATGGCTGGGTTGCAAAATATTTTAAGTTTTTCACTTTCAATCCCACTTCTTCCATCACTTCGCGATGTACCGTATGTTCTGCTGTTTCACCGATTTCCGTAAACCCTGCGATTAAAGCAAGATGTTTTCCTCTTCGTCCTGCATAGCGGGTAAGAAGCAGCTTATCCTTATGAATCACACCCACAATCACCGATGGGCAAATCTTAGGGTATACCAAATTGCCGCATTCCGGACATTTCATGGCACGCTCTACTGTACTATGCTCCATTTTTGCTCCGCATTTTCCGCAAAAACGGTTGATTTCATACCAACTGCCAAGATGAAATCCCACTGCTGCCGCATACGCCAAAGGCTCCGGTATTTTATCACGGAAGCGGTTTCTGTCATAAAATTCATAGTGTGAAAACAGATCTTTTCCAAGATTCATGCCCTCATGATAAGGCAGCAAAAAGAAGGCGTCCTCATCAAGAGCTACCAAATAGGTCAAATCTTCTCTTTGTATGAAAGGCAATACATCCTTCACTTTTGGAACCGTGATTTCTTCCTTTTCCTCATCTACATGAAAAAGAACCTTGGTTCCCTCCATTATAATTACATAATCGGTGTCTTTCGGGTCCTGAAAATGAAACATATTATCCAGAACGTGCGGTGTTATATCTTGTAACATGCTCTTCCCTCTCTTATCCAAATCTATGGTCTAAAAACCTAATTTAGCGCGCTAAAAAATGCCATCATCATAAATCCCGGCGCCAAATAAGGTCCAAAGGCTATTCCTTTTCCTTTTTCCCTTGATTGTAACACTAATACAGCAATACATGCAATGAAAAGTCCCTTCAGTGTCGTCTCCCAGCCAAGGCATAAAGTCACTGCAAAGATCAATTTAATGTCTCCGCCTCCGAGCTTTCCTGTAAGAAAAAACAGCAAAAACAAAGGGAGAAAAATTGCAATTCCCTGTGTCATTTTATATATAATCTCTATTATATTTTCGGTTTGGATTATGGCCAGAAAAAGAATATAGCCGACAATAAACGGTGGAATTTGCCCGGTTCTTTGATCGGTCACCGCCGCAAGAATCAAAGCTGTGCAAAAAGGAATCAAAAAAACGATATCCATGTTTTCCTTTCCTACGTGCACCAAAGAAATAAGTTGTTACAATTATAGCACGCAAAAAAATACATCTCAACCAAAAATCCCCGGCGCAAAAGAATTACCTGCCCCGGGGAATAAATCATTTTGTATTATAACATGTTTTTGGTGCTGTCCAGTGCAATTCCAATGGTAGACACATTATGCAACAAGGCTGACGTGGTTGGCTGGAATACTCCGGTTACACCAAGTCCAATCAGTGCTGTATTAAATCCAACGATAAAACGATAATTTCGACGAATTCGTTTCATCAGACAATCGGACAATACCTTTAAGGTTAAAATTTCATAAAGACTGTCTGCGGACACGGTAATGTCAGCAATTTCACGGGCAATCTGGGCTCCGTCACTAATGGCGATTCCCACATCTGCCGCAGAAAGTGCAGGAGAATCGTTGATTCCATCTCCAATCATAATCACCTTGTGGCCAAGTTCCTTTTCCTTCTCCACAAAACGTGCCTTGTCTTCCGGCAACACCTCGGCATAAAACTCATCCACTCCCACACGCTTTGCAATGGCTTTTGCAGTTTTGTAGCTGTCTCCGGTCATCATAACGACCTTCTTAATGCCTACCTTTTTCAGTGAATTCAACACTGCATCCGCCTCTTCTCGAACCGGATCCTCAATACAGATCACTGCTGCCAGTTTGCCTTCCAGTGCAAGGTATAATAAAGAGCACTCTTCCGGCAGCGCATCAAAACGCTCCTGATAACCCGGATCGATTTCGCATTTTTCATCCTCAAATACAAAATGATAGCTTCCAATAATAGCCGGTTTATCCTCGATGGTTGTGGAAATACCGTGTGCAACAATATAGTTCACCTTACTGTGCATTTCATCATGTTCAAGGCCTTCCTGCTCCGCCTTCTTAGTAACCGCTTTTGCCATAGAATGAGGAAAATGTTCCTCAAGGCAGGCTGCAATTCTAAGTAACTCCTTTGGTTCCTTATCACAGAAGGATACCACATCTTTTACGGTCGGCTGTGCTTTTGTCAGGGTTCCTGTCTTGTCAAACACAATGGTATCTGCTTCAGACACCGCTTCCATGAACTTACCGCCTTTTACCGTAATATGATGCATACTTGCTTCTCTAATGGCTGATAACACAGCGATTGGCATGCTTAATTTTAAGGCACAGGAGAAGTCCACCATCAATACCGCAATGGCCTTTGTGGCGTTTCTTGTAAGTAAATAGGTTAACGCTGTTCCTGCCAATGTATACGGAACCAGCTTATCCGCCAAATGATTTGCTTTACTTTCCGCATTGGATTTCAATTTCTCGGTTTCTTCAATCATAGTTACAATTTTTTCGTAACGACTGGATCCACCTTTTTCTGTTACGCGAATGGTAATTTCACCCTCATCATTTACGGTACCGGCATAAACCACACTATCCTGATATTTACGAACCGGCATGGATTCTCCCGTAAGAGAGGCCTGATTGATCATGGCTTCACCGGATACTACCACTCCGTCAAACGGAACGATGTTACCCATATGAACGACCACCTTATCTCCCACTTCAACATTCTTGGAAGATACCAATACTTCCCTGTTATCATCGGAAAGCATCCATACTTTCTCCACGCCAAGGGCCATGGAACGGGCCAAATCGTCTACCGAACGCTTATGCGTCCACTCTTCCAAAATATCACCAAGTCCCAGTAAGAACATGACCGATCCCGCAGTGGAAAAATCTCCTCGAAGAATGGATACTGCAATGGCAACCGCGTCAAGTACGGAAACCTCCAGTTTCTTCTTTGCCAGGGTCTTAAGGCCGGCGTAAATATACTTCATGGACTTTATGGTAATGAAGATTTTACGTATATCCATAGGAAGAATCAGTCTGCGAAGAACCCTTCCCATAAGTCTGCCCGCAATCTTTTCCTGATAGTATGCATTTAAAGCTCTACCGGAATTCTCTACCACCTCGCATGGCACATCTGCAGTTTCATAATGAAACGTTCTCACAGCAGTAATTACATCTGCACGATTTCCTACATATTCAATAACCGCGTCTGCAGTTCTGTCATAGACCTTTGCAAAGGTGATATTGATCTGATTGGAAAGGTAGTATTCCAGAATGTCCGCCTGCTCAAATGTCATACGCTTGGTGGCCACATGAATTCTCATTCGCTTTTTTGTTTCATGTTTTATAGTAAATTTCATTGTTTCATCTCACTTCTCAAAGTTAGAAGATGCTAAGACGCACAATAATAAAACAACCTGTGAGACAAAGATCTCACAGGTCTTATCTATTATCAACTAGTCTTTCTTAGCACTCTTCGTCATCGTTGCAATCATCAATTTCGCATTCAGCCTCAGCTAAATCTCTCTCTTCATTAAGCTCCTTTGCTTCAGCTAAAACATCTTCCGCATTTTCCTGAATTGTGGTTGCGGTATCCATTACGCATTTCTTTGCTCTAAGTGCTGCTGCTGTACAATGTACATAAGCCTTCTTTGCATCCTTACTTGCTAAAATCTTAACTCCTGCTGTTCCAAATGCTACACCTGCAGCGAACAGTCCTGTGTGTTTCCAACTAAAAGACATATTCTTCACCTCCGTTTTTCTCTTATGATACTATTATAACCGCCCTTTTTAAAATTGCAAGTATTTTTTTCAAATTTTCACTTTTGTTTCTCCAATTCAGACAAATCTAACTCAACTTTCATTATTCTAACAGTACTCCTATGTTACAAACTCACTGTTTTTGTAACGCTCCTTTAAAAAAGTATTGTATTTCATTTTTCTCTCCCTTATAATCCACCGTGACACATGTAACGTATGTCACAGAAAGGACTATTAATATGAAAATAATTACTGATTCATCTGCAAATATATTACCATCTGTACCTTTAAGAATTGTTACGGATGAAAAAGAGTACATGGACGACAAAACCCTTGATACTGCTGCCATGGTGCAGGAATTAAAGGCCTATAAAGGAAAATCCTCAACCGCCTGCCCTAATATGAATGACTGGTTAAACGCGTTTGAAAACGAAGAGGAAATCTATGCCCTTACCTTAACCAGCAACCTTTCCGGATGTTATTCCTATGCTGCCAGCGCGGCTTCCGAATACATGGAAAACCACGAAGGCGCCAGAGTTCATGTAATGGATTCTCTTTCCACCGGGCCGGAACTTGCCCTTTTAGCGGAAAAGGCTACAGAACTTGCAAATGAGGGAAAAAGTTTTGATGAGGTGGTGAATGCTATGGATGAATATAAAAAACATACATCACTTGCATTTATTCTCGGTTCGTTAGATAATTTTGCTAAGAACGGTCGTGTAAATCCTGCCCTGGCAAAAATCAGCGGAGTACTTGGAATTAAAATCGTGGGAAGAGCCAGCAAGGTAGGCGATTTGGAGCCTTTAAGCAAAAGTAAAGGAGAAGGTCGCGCGGCCAAGCAACTATTTTCTAATATGAAGGCAGAAGGCTACCGAGGTGGACGTGTACGTCTCACACACACTTTAAATCCTGCCCTGGCGGATAAATTCTTTGGCATGATAAAAAAAGAATATCCGGATGCAGATATCACCATTTCCGAAAATCGTGGCATCTGTTCATTCTACGCCGAAGAAGGTAGCCTTTTGGTAGGATACGAAAAAAACTAGAAAGGAACTCTATGGAAGGAACAACCCAAAGCTTAAAAGCAGCTCTTTTAAGCCTGATGCGAACCAAAGATTTTAAAGACGTTACAGTATCCGAACTCTGTAAAAAGGCGG
>JAILCP010000005.1 GCA_024680055.1 Lachnospiraceae bacterium
TGCAGCTGCTTTGCAGCTGCCGGTGTTTTTAGAACAATCTGATAGTAGGTTGGACCAATTTGTAAAAGTTCAAGGGATTGGTCTGCACTCCAAAAACCGCTGGTGAGTACTCCCAGGGTGTCATAAATGGTATCGTTGGCAATTGGGCCAATAATTACATCCTCCTTCAGCACATCAAATGAAGTTCATAAGTATTAATTACGGTTGAGGTATCTTTGCGTCGCTTCGCCCAACGGCAGGAAAATTCCTTGTGATCAGTGAGATAAAAACCTTGACCGAAGTCTGTAATTTTTCTTCATTATACGGAAAAATATTCCATTTGCATACTACAAAAAATAACGAACTTGTTATCTTGACAATAATGGGTGGTAAATTTATCATTAGCATAAATAAAAAGCAAAGGGAGAGTGTTTCATGAAGTATAGAGAAGATAAGTATCATAAGCCACTATCCATTTTGGGATATGGTTGTATGAGATTTAGTAAAAAAGGCGGATCCATTGATCTGGAAAAAGCGGAAAAGGAAATTTTAGAGGCCTATGAGGCAGGAGTGAACTATTTTGACACCGCATATATTTATCCCGGAAGCGAGGCAGCAGTGGGTGAGATTTTCCGGCGAAACAATATGCGGGATAAGGTTAAGATTGCCACCAAACTGCCCCAATATCTGATTCGCAGCAATGAGGCTTTGGATAAGTATTTTACGGAGGAGTTATCAAGACTTCGCACCGATTATGTGGATTATTATCTCATGCATCATCTGACGGATGTGGCCATGTGGGAAAAGCTGAAGGATGTTGACATTCTCAGCTGGATTGAAGAAAAAAAGAAGGCCGGCAGCATTAAAAATGTCGGTTTTTCTTACCATGGAAATACAGAGAATTTTTTGAAGATTTTAAACGACTATGATTGGGATTTTTGCCAGATTCAGTACAATTATTTAGATGAAGTGTCACAGGCCGGAAAAGAAGGGCTGAAAGCCGCATATAAGAAGGGAATTCCGGTGATGATTATGGAACCTCTTCGTGGTGGAAAGCTGGTGAACATGCTTCCTGAGAGGGCAAAAAAGGCCATGGCAGAAAGTGACAGAGATTGGAGCGCAGCAGAATGGGGCCTGCGTTGGCTTTATAACCAAAAAGAAGTTACGGTGGTGCTTTCCGGAATGAATTCTCTTGCTATGGTGAAGGAGAATTGCAGAATCGCCTCGGAAGCGGAAGCCGGGGAACTTACAGAAGAAGATTTTAAGGTGTTGGAAAACGTAAAGGAAAGCATCCGGGAAAAGGAAAAAGTAGGATGTACCGGCTGCAGATATTGCATGCCTTGTCCAAAAGGAGTGGATATCCCGGGAATTTTCCGTTGCTACAATGCCATGTATACAGAATCCAAAGGACAGGGACGTTCTCAGTTTGTACAGACGGTGGGACTGACCAAGGAGCCTGCCTTTGCAAGTCAGTGTGTGGAGTGCGGAAAGTGTGAGCAGCATTGTCCGCAAAGTATTCCGATCCGGGAAAAATTGAAAGAGGCAGATAAAGCACTGCGCCCCCTTCCTTACAAAGTGGGCATAAGTGTTGCAAGAAAATTTATGTTTAGAAAAGCAAAGTAAAATTGGCAGGAGGAGTCAAAAGATGAAGCAGTACTTGGTGGATGCTTTTACCGATCAAGCATTTTCGGGTAATCCGGCAGCAGTGTGTGTAATGGACAAATGGCCGTCAGAAGAATTTATGATGAAATTGGCCATGGAAAACAATTTGAGCGAAACCGCTTTTATTGTAAAAGAAGAAAAAGGATACCATCTACGGTGGTTTACGCCGGGAACTGAGGTGGAACTTTGCGGTCACGCCACCTTAGCATCCTCTTTTGTAATTATGAATTATTATGAGCCCAATCTTTTACAAGTGCAGTTTCATACCCTCAGCGGCATTTTAACGGTAAAACGAACAGAGACAGGGTATGAAATGGATTTTCCTACCTTTGAGTTAAAAGAGATTCCGGTTACGGATGCAATGGAAGAAGCGTTTGGAGTAAGACCTTTGAAAGCTATTTTGGGATTGGATTTGATTTGTGTATTTGAATCAGAGCAAAGGGTAAGAGAAATGAAACCCGATAAGGAAAAGCTTACGGAAATTGAAGGACGGATTCAAAACGCTACAGCAAGGGGAAAAGAAGTGGATTGTGTATCCAGAAGTTTTTGTCCAAAGATTGCCATCGAGGAAGATCCGGTATGCGGTTCCGCCCATGTGCAGATTGCCGATTACTGGACAGAACAACTTCAGAAAGACGAAATCTATGCATATCAGGCGTCAAAACGAGGGGGCTATCTTCACTGTAAAAAAATTGGAGACAACCGAATGGCAATCAGCGGCAACGCGGTGATGGTGTCTGTGTCAGAGTTAAAGGTGGAGCCTTATTAAAATGAAATGTACCATTGTCAAGAGAAAATAAGTACAAAAAATTAACATGTAGGTTCAATTATAAAATATGTATTAACAATTTATAATCTAGTTCTAAAGAATGATTAAGAATATATAAATTGACAATTTAAAAGCGAAATGATAAAATTTAACAAAGGTTTGATATAGACAGCGTTTTGTTATCATGAAAGTGCACAAAAACTCAGATGCAAGGTGAGGCTTCAGAAGTAAATATTAGTCACTTGTGGGGAAGTTTTAACTGACGGTATTTGCCCGGTGTAGTGCAGAAAGAGATAATGTAAACGAAATGTTAACAATATCAAACGTTGAATAACATAGGCATTGGTGTTATTCAAAAAAATTGAGGAGGTAACATGTATGCAAGAAGTAGCTATGATTGTCATGAAAGGATTGGCATTGGTAGGATTGTTGTTGAACCTGGTTCTTCTATGGACCAAGACGAAAAAGTTAAAGGCAACAACAGAGAAGGATGACGTATTCGGTTTAACCGGACAGGAGATTTGGGATCAGCAGAAACAGCCAAGAAGAGCGATTTCAAATGCAATCATCGGTTTGGTCGCAAACTTCTTTGATACCTTAGGTATTGGTTCTTTCGCACCATCATCTTCAGCATTTAAATTTGCTAAATCTGTAGATGATATCAACATCCCTGGAACATTGAACGTAGGTGATACCGTTCCAGTTTGTATCGAGGCTTTTTTATTCTTCGGATTCGTAGAAATGGATATTCTCACATTAGCACTAATGCTTATTGCTGCAGTAGCAGGTTCAATTCTTGGAGCTGGTGTTGTATCTAACTTCGATCGTAAGAAAGTTCGTTATGCTATGTTCGTGGGATTATTTATTTTAGGAATCGTTATGCTTTGTAAAGCGATTGGTGTTGGACCTTTCGGTCTGATCGGTACAGCAACCAAGCTTAGAGGCGCTAAGTTAATCATTGCAATCGTTGCAAACTTTATCTTTGGAGCTTTAATGTGTATCGGTGTTGGTCTTTACGCACCATGTATGGCTATGTGTGCATTACTTGGATTAAACGTAGGATGTGCTTTCCCTGCTATGATGGGATCTTGTGCATACCTTATGGCATTTGGTAATGGACCTAAGTTCATCCAGGAAGGTCGTTTTGACTACCATGCAACATGGATGCAGGCTATCTTTGGAGCCATTGGTGTATTCATTGCATATTACGTAGTAAAATCATTGGATTTACAGACTCTTACTTATGTAGTAGTAGCTGTCTGTGAAGTAACCGCATTCTTATTCTTGAAAGATGCTATCAAGAAAGGTTCTGAAGCTTAGTTTTAGTTTAGAATAATTTAGTCAAAAGAGCTGTCATTGGGAGAATTCTCGGTGGCAGCTTTTTCACGTGGAAAATGAAGAAGGAATGTAGTATAATAACTAGCAACAGAAAGGGAGGTCATTATGTGGACAAAACAGCAAATTGAAAAACTTGTAGCGGCCCAGCGTACCTTTTTTCGGGGCGGAAGAACATATAGTATTGAATGGAGAATTTTACAGCTGAAGCGGCTGAGAAAGGCCATTGCGGAACACGAAGAGGTCATGGAAGATGCTTTGTATAAAGATCTTGGAAGAAGCAAGGCGGAGGCTTATTTTTGTGATATTGGAAGTGTGATTGCAGAAATTAATGAAACCATTCATGGATTGAAGAAATGGGCCAAGCCGGAAACTCACTACAGCGGACTGGTGAATTTTCCGAGTATGGTGACCAGGGTATATAAATTGCCATACGGAACTACGCTGATTATCAGTCCATTTAATTTTCCGTTTATGTTGTCCCTTGGGGTATTAACCGCAGCCATTGCAGGCGGTAATACGGCGGTAATTAAGACCAGCTCCAAGTCTTTTTACAGTACAGAGGTTTTGAAAAAAATAATCGGGGAGACCTTCCCAAAGAAATATATTGCCGTTGTGGATGGCGGACATGATGTGGCAGATGACTGCTTAAATACCAGATTTGATAAGATTTTTTATACCGGTTCTCCACGGGTAGGAGTGCATGTGATGGAACAGGCAGCCAAGAATCTTACACCGGTGGCGTTGGAACTTGGCGGAGAGAACGGCAATTGGTGCATTGTTAGAAAAGATGCAAATCTAAGAGATGCTGCAAGGAAAATTGCCTTTTTCAAATTATTAAACAGCGGACAGGTATGTATTAACATAAATCAGGTGGCAGTGGCCAAAGAAGTGGCAGATCGGTTTATACAGCTTTTAAAAGAAGAATTTGTCAGACAAATTGGAAAAGATGCTGTCCATAATCCGGAATATCCAAAGCTGATTTCAAATAGTGCCTATTGTAATTGTGCAAAGGAAGTGGAAAAGTACAGAGACCGGGTGGTTTTTGGTGGACAGGGGGACGAAGAGACCTGTAAATACGCACCTACCATTATTTATCCGGTGAAACCAACGGAAGATATTGTGATGCACGAACTTTTTGCACCGATTTTACCGGTGGTTACCTTTGAAGATGCCAAGGTGAAACAGTTGCTTTCTTTGATTGGAAAGAGAGAAAGCGGATTGTCTCTTTACCTTTTTACCCGGGATGTGAAATGGGCGAAGCATGTGATGAGCAGGCAGCAATACGGAGGCGGTTGTATCAATGAGGTATGTGTGCACCTTATGGTAAAAGGAGTTCCATTTGGCGGCCTTGGTCACTCCGGCATGGGAGCATACCATGGAGAGTGGGGATTTAGAGAATTTACCCACCCGTCCACTGTGTTGATTGGAAATAGCGTCGGAAACCTTCCGTTGAGAGAGCATCCTTACACCGGAAAGTGGAATGAATATAAGTTAAAACTTGTGAAGATTTTTGAACGATAGTAAGAGGTTTTTATGGATGGATTGGTAAGAGAACATTATAGAGATTTAACAAAGGCCCTGATTCAAAAGGGACTAACAATTTCAACCATGGAAAGTTGTACGGCAGGACAGATTGCGTCCTTAATCACGGATACGGAAGGGGCTTCCGCTGTGTTTAAGGGAGGTTTTGTCACCTACAATAATCAGGCAAAAATACAACAGGGCGTGGATCGCAAGGTGATTGAACAATACAGTGTATACTCCAAAGAAACCGCCATGGAAATGGCAAAGGCCTGTAGGGACACCTATGAAACGGATTACGGCATTGGCGTTACCGGTACTTTGGGTAATTGTGATCCTAATAATCAAGAGGATTCAAGAACCGGGGAAGTATACTTTGCCATCGCCACAAAGAACGGAATCAAAGGATTTTCTGCGGTGGTGCCAAAGAAGGAAAGTAGGCTGGAATATAAGCTTTGTGTGGCAGATGGAATATATGAGAAGTTAAAAGAACTTATGAAGTAAAAAGAGTCAGTGTTTCGCAATGGAAACACTGACTTTTTAATTAATTGGAAATATGCGGATACATACGTTTTACCAGCATCAGGGCTGCAGTAATTTTAGCCAAATCCGGTACAATATAGGGAATCACACACCAGGATAGGGCAGTGGTGATGCTAATTGCTTCGGTGGTTTTTGTATATACAAGAACGAACCATGCCGTACCAAATGCGTAGCAAACAATCAGGCCCATGAACATGGCAAAGAAGAGCGCCTTCTTGGAACGACCTAATTTATCAATAAGGTATCCGGTTACCAGGGCGCTAAAAATAAATCCCATAATGTAGCCGCCGGTTGGACCAAGGAGAGCACCAAGACCGCCTTGAAATTTGGAAAACACCGGAATGCCCAGGGCGCCAAGAAGCACATAGGTGCAGACGCAGAGGGTGCCGTTTCGGGTTCCCAATAGGGCCACGGTGGTGAATACTGCAAAGGTTTGCAGGGTAAAAGGTATGGTCAGTGGAACGCTGATCCAGGAACAGATGGTGATTACCGCAACAAATGCTCCCATAAGAACCAGATCCTTTGTCTGAAATGGTTTTGATTTTGTCATAAAATCCTCCGGGTGTTTTGTTTCGTCTAGTATTATAGCATAGTTTCACCGGAAAATAATCTAAATAAAGAAGCGAAAACTTGCCATTTTTCTATAAAGTGGTTAATATGATAAGAGAAGACACATCATTTGGGGAATGGAGGAATGAATTATGACGACAGAGAATTTATATTTACTGACAAGTCAATTTCGTTGTGCCATTGAAAAAGCCAAGCTGAATCATTGTTTTGAGCAGGATTTGTGTTTTAGACGTTTTCCGGATGATTGTTGTGGAGAAGCCAGTGAGCTTTTAGCCCAGTTTTTACTGGAGAAGGGTGTGGAAACCAGCCTGGTGTGGGGATGGTACCCGGGAAAGAATTGCAGGGAACGGGAAGCCCATGCCTGGCTACAGATTTCTGATGGAACGATTTTGGATATTACCGGAGACCAGTTTAAAAACAATCCGGAATACGGAGATTATGATTATGCAGCCTATGTGGGCGATATGGACGATTTTCACGAAATGTTTGCGGTGGAAGATGAAGATGTACGAAAATGTGTGAGGCTGGAAGAGCTGGGAGGCGCTTATCCACGGTTAAAGGATTTGTATAAAACTATCTTAGCCTATGTATAACAAGAATATTGGTAAAATGGGTTGACGAAAAATGCCCAAATTGCTATACTAACGGGGCTTGGAAAATATAAATAAAGAAATTGATGTGGAACAATAATGGTGCTCTTCTAATGGCTGATAGAAGGGTTGGTCTTATTGTTCTTTTTTGTTAAAAGGGAGAATTTAAATAAAAAGCAGGAACTTGGATAATGGAGGCGAGAAAATGATATTTGCAAGAATTGTTGCCATTGTGATTTTTATTCTGATGTTTGCATTGATCATCATGGATAGAATTCCAAAACAATACGTTACACTGGGAGCCGGACTTGGAACCATGGTGTTTGTGTTCGGTATTGGAGGCGTTGTGGCCGGAAATAAATTAAACGGAACCATGGCAGCCATGTCCACATTGAACATTCGGAGTATTTTTACCACTGATTTCTGGTATGTTACAAAAGAAGCTTCGGAAGTGGCAACCGGAATCAGCTGGTCCACCATCTTTTTCCTTGCCGGCATGATGGTTATGGTTGAAGGTATGGCCAGAACAGGATTTTTCCGCTGGTTGTGCATGTTGATTGCCAAGGCGGTAAAATACAAAACCACAGCGATTTTTGTTACTTTTATGCTGATGTCCTTTGTGCTTGCCATGTTTATCGACAGCATTACGGTCATTTTGTTTTTGGCAGCAGTTACCATTGAATTATCCCAGTTGCTGAAGTTTAATCCGGTACCAATGATAATGTCGGAAGTTTTTTGCGCCAATCTGGGAGGCTCTGCCACCATGTGCGGTGACCCGCCCAATATTATTATCGGAACCGCATTTGGTCATTCCTTCGTGGACTTTTTGACCAACACCGGATTGATTGCATTGGTATCTCTTGTGGTTGTAGTGGTGTACTTTTTTATTATGGAACATAAGGAGCTTGGAAAAGCATCCGGCTCTGTGGATATTGCAGGAATGCCAACCCCGTCCAGTGCTATTTTGGACCGTGTGGGATTTGGAATCAGCTGTGTGATTTTTGCCATTGCGGTGGTCCTTTTGATTACCCATGCAATGACCGGACTTACAGTGGCCACCATCGGTATTGGCATTGCCGTAATTACCTTGGTCACCACTTTTATGGTGGCCGGAGTAAAAGGGTTAAAACAGATTTTTAAAGGTGTGGATTATGAGACACTGTTGTTTTTCGTAGGACTTTTTATTGTGGTAGGAGGTCTTGAGGAAACCGATATTTTGAAATTGATTGCAACCTTTATTGAACACGTTTCCGGCGGAAATCACTATCTGATGATTGCCATTATTATTTGGGTTTCAGCCATTGCATCTGCATTTATTGATAACATTCCGTTTGCGGCAACTATGGTACCGGTGATTTCATCCCTGTCGGTGTCCACCGGAGTGCCTCTTGCAACCTTGTCCTGGGCCCTTGCCATGGGAACGGATATTGGAGGAAGTGCAACTCCAATCGGAGCATCTGCCAATGTTGTGGGATGTGCCACCTCCACTAAGGCCGGACATCCGATTACCTGGGGAACTTATTGTAAGAAAAACGTTCCTGCCACCATTTTGGTATTGATTATATCTACGGTGATGATATTTGTAAGATATTTATAGAAATAACGAAAAAAGATCTTACCTGCGGGTAGGATTTTTTTTTACAAAAATTTAAAAAAAGTAGTTGACAAAAACAGATAGATTGCGTACAATCCAATTGTAGTCAATTGAAGAAAACAAATCTACGGAGGTTAAAGATATGAATTTATATGATTTTAAAGTAAAAGCACAGGACGGATCAGAGGTTGATTTATCACAGTATAAAGGAAAGGTAGTAGTTGTTATTAACTCTGCAACAAAGTGTGGATTCACACCGCAGTATACACCGCTCCAGGAATTATATGATGAGTGCAAGGAACAGGGACTTGAGATTTTAGATTTCCCTTGCAACCAGTTTGCAGATCAGGCACCCGGAGATGATGAAGAGATTCACGCATTTTGTGAAGGAAGATTCGGAATTACATTCCCACAGTTCAGTAAGGTGGATGTAAACGGAGAAAACGCCATTCCACTTTTTAAATGGTTAACAGAGAATACAAAGTTTGAAGGTTTTGACGGACCTATGAAACTGATGTTGGCTCCGATTGTAAAGAAAATGGATAAGGATTACAAGAACAACGGAAATATCAAATGGAACTTTACAAAGTTTGTAATTGGTAAGGATGGAGAAATCGTTGCAAGATTTGAGCCAACTGCGGATATGAAGAATGTACGTGAGTGTGTGGTAAGCCTGCTTGAAAAATAAGAAAAGAGATGAATGATATGCTAGAGGGAAAATATGAATGCCTAAAACTTGATAACCAATTGTGCTTCCCGCTTTATGCCTGCTCGAAAGAAGTGGTGCGAAAATATAAACCGTTTTTAGACAAAATAAACTTAACTTATACACAATATATTGCTATGATGGTGCTGTGGGAGCATGAAGAAATATCGGTGAAAAGGATGGGTGAATATTTATACTTGGATTCCGGTACGTTGACACCGTTGCTTAAGACCCTTGAGAAAAAAGGGTTCGTAGAAAGGAAGCGATCAAGCGTGGATGAAAGAAGTTTGAATGTTACCTTGACCAAGGATGGTGAAGCATTGAAAGAAAAGGCGTTTACCATCCCAAGCCAGATTGGTCAGTGTTTGGCACTGAATAGAGAGGATGCTAAGGAATTATATCGCATCCTACACCGGCTAATGGACCAAATGTAAAATTGACTAGATGCTAGACAAAAGGCTTTGAGAAGTGATTCTCAAAGCCTTTTTGTCGGTTTATTTACCAGCTGATTAATTCATATCCATCTTCGGTAACAAGTACCTGGTATTCCCACTGAGCGGAAGGACTTCCGTCATCGGTGTACACTTCCCAGTTATTTTCTTCATCCACAAAGCAATCTGCTTCACCCATATTCACCATAGGTTCAATGGTAAACATCATACCAGGGGCCATACAGCAGCCGGTTCCCTGGGTGGTGACATAGCTTACAAAAGGATCTTCGTGGAATTCCAGTCCCACACCGTGTCCGCCGATATCACGAACAACGGAAAAACCATTGGCCTTGGCATGGTCGTTGACGGCCTGACCAATGTCGCCCAAAAAGCCCCAAGGCTTCACTGCTTCAAGACCTTTGTCACAGCATTCTTTGGCAACTTTTACAAGACGCTCCCATTCAGGATGAACATCTCCGATCATAAACATACGGGAGGAATCTGAGAAGTAGCCGTTTAAAATAGTGGAGCAGTCCACATTAATAATGTCGCCGCTTTCAAGAATGGTTTCTTCTCTTGGAAATCCGTGGCATACCTGATCGTTGATGGAGGTACATACGCTGTATGGAAAGCCTTCATAATTCAACGGTGCAGGAATACCGCCCATATCCGTTGTCATGTCATAAACAATCTTATCGATTTCACTGAGGCGCATGCCTTCGTGAACGTTTTTCTCAAGGTAATCTAATACTGCAATGTTAATCTTTGCAGATTCTTTGATCTTTTCTACCTGTTCCGGTGTCTTAATCATTGCGTGGGTTGGAATCTTATGATGACTTCTTTTAATCATATCAAGTTTGTCGTCAAAAGCCTGATGGCAGGCCTTGTATTTACGGCCGCTTCCGCACCAACATGGATCGTTTCGTCCGATTTTTAAAAGCATATTTATAGTCTCCTTTGCATATAAAAGGTTAGTTACTTAAAACATGGAATATCATAGCATTATTTTACCATATTAGCAAGAAGGAGCATATTGACTTTCTTATGAAAATCAAGTAGATTTTATATCATGAGGAGGTTCTTATTATGCCAATGAATGAACATGAGAATTTCATATTACAAGGTGATGTGGCCTTTAATGTGGATAAGGATACCCTCCAAACATTCCGTAGAAGTTATGTGGTATGTGAGGATGGAAAATGTAGCGGAGTATTCCCTGTATTACCGGAGAAGTACAAGGATCTGCCGATTATCGATCATGGAAGCCAGCTGATTATCCCCGGTATGACAGATTTACACATGCATGCAGCCCAGTATCCGCTACGAGGAATCGGAATGGATAAGGAGCAGTTGGATTGGCTTAAGAGCTACACATTTGAAGAAGAGGCAAGATACGAAGATTTGGAACTTGCCAAGAAAGCATACGAAAGTTTTGCATATAATTTAAGAAGAAGTTATACCACCCGCGCTGTAATTTATGGAACAATTCATAACGATGCCACCATCATTTTAATGGATGAGCTGGAAAGCACCGGACTTGAAACCTATGTGGGACGAATTAATATGGACCGAAACAGTGTGGAGGCGTTGCAGGAAGAGAATGCGGAAGTTTCCCTTGAGGGAACCAAGGCATGGCTTTCTGCCATTGAGGGTAAGTATGAGAATACCAGAGCTATTATCACACCTCGTTTTATTCCTGCATGCTCTGATGAGTTGATGAAGGGCCTTGGAGAACTGGCCAGAGAGAGGGGAATGCGTATGCAGTCCCAGCTTTCTGAGAACCTGGATGAGATTCGCTGGGTGAAACAATTGGTTCCGGATTCCACCTGTTATGGAAATGCCTACGAACTTTTCGGCACCCTGGGAGATGAGAGTCGACCTTCTGTAATGGCTCACTGTATTTACAGTAGTGATGAAGAACTGGAAATTTTAAAGAAGCACGGAGCATATATTGCTCACTGTGCCGATTCCAATATTAATATGGCCAGCGGTATCGCTCCGATTCATAAATACATGGATCTGGATCTGAAAATCGGACTTGGTACGGACGTGGCAGCAGGTACTGCAGTGAATATGACCCAGAGCATTTTAAGGACTCTGCAGGCGTCTAAGATGTATTATCGTTTGGTGGATGACAGTGTGAAACCACTTACCATAGAGAATGTATTTTATCTTGCCACCATGGGCGGCGGAGAATACTTTGGTAAGGTGGGAAGTTTCCTTCCGGGATATGATTTTGATGCTGTTGTTGTGGATGACAGTACTATTTTCTCCATGCGTAATTTGTCGGTAAGAGAGCGTATTGAGCGTATGTGCTACAATGATACGGAATGTGTCATAACCGGTAAGTTTGTCAAGGGAAAGAGAATTCGAAGATAAGAAAAAAAAGAGATTTTAAGGGCAGAATACTGTGATTATTCCGTGTATTCTGTCTTTTTTTATGCCTTTCCGTGCTAAAATAAAGCGAATATAATTGAATGTACGGAGTTGTTAGATATGAAACAAAGTCAAGGGAGAAAAGAGAGAAATATAACCTTTGCCATTATGCTGACTCTTAATATAATACTAATGATCGGCGTGGTAATTGGCATGGGAAATTATATGAAAGTCAGCGATGACGAGAAGAGGAAAACCATACAGGACAATACGGAAAACAATACCTATGCAGTGGTAAAACAAATCGGCAACCAGCTGAATTTTACCGCAAATGTGGTCAATGGATATGCCGATTATATTGAGGGTGAGAAGCTTTCTTTAAAGGAGGCCACATCTTATCTGGAACATTGGAAATCTTTTTACAAAAGAGTGTTGATATTGGACATTTCAGAAAGAAAAGGAAATTCACTGGATGATTTAAAAGAGCAATCCAAAGAGGCGGGAGAAAAGGTCTTTCTTTCCGATGTATACGAAGATAATACGGGAGAGAATTGCGTCAGCTTTTGCCGCAAAGTAGGAATTAAGGGAAAGGATTATATTCTTCTTTTTGAATACCGTCCGGAGGACATTTTGAACAAAGAAATGGGCGTGCTTGGTATGGAGGAAGATAACGGATTTATTATTGATCAAAACGGAAACCTTGTGGTAGGTAATCTTCCGTGGGAGGGAGAAGAGAATTTTTACGATTATATAAAGACGACCTACGGAAAGAAAAGGTTGAATTCCATTGAACAAACATTAGCCCAAGGTGGAAAGGATGCCAATTTTAAATTGATGGTGGAAAAAGAGCAGACCCTGTGGACGTTTTGCAAAATTGAAGGAACGCAGGACTGGATTTATATGTACTATCATGCAGAACCGAAAATGTTTTTGGGAAAAGACATTCGTCAGAATGTTTTTCTGGTATTTGTACTTATGGTGATATGGGTATTGCTGGATATTTTAGCATAC
>JAILCP010000051.1 GCA_024680055.1 Lachnospiraceae bacterium
CATACTATTGATAAATCGCGTATCAAATTCCGTATAAGTTTCCTTATTTTTTTCTGCTAGGCCCTTCTATTGTCGATAATCATAAGGTTTTCCAATTAAAAAGGGCCATGTACACACATGGCCGGTTTCTAAATTATTCTATTATTTTATTTTTTTACCTGAAAAAATAAGTCCCAATAAGGAAAGAATTGCCATTCCTCCCCATGTACCTACTCCTGCATCTCCGGTAAGTGGATTTTCAGAAAGTGGTGTAGGTTCTTCTTCTATTACAATAGTTTTTGTTGTATCTTTTGTCACTTCTGTTTTCTTAGACTCTGCCGGAGCAAGTGGTACCTCAGGATCTTCAATCGGTGTTACTGTCTCCTCACTTGGGTTCTCCTGATTACTTGGTTCCTCTGAAGGTACTTCGGTTGTGCTTGGTGTTTCAGTCGGCTCTTCTGAAGGTACCTCGCTTGTACTTGGTGTTTCGCTTGGTTTTTCTGATGGTGTAGGATTTAACGGTGTAGGATTCTCCGGAATTTCTGTGGTAGGTGTCGGGTTCTTCGCAGGTGTTGCATCCTGCGTAGTTGTTGGTGTCTCTTTTACCTCAGGCACCCCTACAAGATGACTTTGTGCATGATTAGTAATTGTATCTGCAATCAATCTCATGGCATTTTCACAACTATCCACTACAATTTTTCCATTTGGAGCTATAATAGTTCCAAGATTCAGAGCACCATGACAATTGGTAACATGTAATTCTCTATCAGAAAGAGTTACAAATACATAGGTACTGTCTCCAACCCATCCGCCGGAACAATGCTGCCAGTCTTTACTGTTATTACCATATTCCATGTGTCCATACTCGCTATTTGCTTCACCAACCATGATCTCAATAATTTTCTCAAAGGTTCTTTCCTTGTTGTCCGCATACTCTTTATCTAAATCAATCACTTTTTCATCCTGTGATTTTTTAGCATTCTCTGCCACCTTATTCCAGTAATCTTTATTATAAGTAACTTTTTCTGCCTTTGCATCAATCAATTTTGCATTATCATTTACCGACTCTATGTAACCTTCTTCATATTGAACGCTTCCATTATCATGACAGTCACTGTCCACATGTCTACCAATGATAGTGTAATCTTTATATTCGTTTAGTACTTTTGTATAATTAACTTCCTTTTCTTCCTCCGGTGTTGCGTCCTGTTTACCTGTTTCACTTGCCGGTGTTGCTACAGCCTGTGTCCCATCTGCTGCCAATACCTGTACCGGCATGGTTCCTACACAAACAGCACTTACAAGAGCTACAGCTAAAGTTTTTTTCATCATGTCTAATTTCATAACATACTCCTTCATATAATTTCTTTATCTTTTTCGCCAACGAAAGTGATATTAACACTGTGACGTTACAAAAAAGGTTACATTTTTCAGTTTAAGATTCATTCTTCATACCAAATTGTAGTTTTGTCATTTTGACCATTTTGCATAGTTTAATTTCATTTTTTTGTGCATTTTTACCACACGGATAAGGGCATAAAAAAGACCAACCACATGGTTGGCCTAGATGTTTCTATTGTATATATGAAATTATTCCGTTACGAGAGCACTATTAATAAGAACAAACAACTCCAATGCACTTCTGAAACTTTCTTCCACATCGCTCTCCAGCCAGGTAACCGTTCCCTGCCAGCTGGCATTTTGACGAAACAGAATCTTGATTTCAAAGGTTGCTTTCTTTCCTCGGTTATCTTCAATACCTTCCTGAATATTCATTTCCATACCGCCCTTTGGTTTAAAGGTGCGTTTTTCTTCATAAGCCATAGGAAAATTCATGGTATCAAGAAGTTCTTCAATGGTCTGAATGAACTGCATCATACTGCCGAATTTAATTTCTCCCTTTAAGTATGGGTTGTAGATTCTACCTTTCATCACGCCGTCCTGATCAAATGTGTCCACACACATGACAGTGGTTCTAAATTTTCTATCAATTGCTCGATTCATAACTTTTTATATTCCCTCTCAAAGTTTTTTTCTATTATTCCTTCTTGACTGTAACATAATTTGGTTACATTTTTTGTTACACTTTGAACTTTTTCTTTCATTTGTCCTTATTTTCATGTTTTTCTGTTCTCTCACTTATAATGTAGCGTGGGCGATGTTTTACTTCCATATAGATTTTTCCAATGTATTCACCCATGATTCCCACACAGATTAATTGCACACTTCCCATAAAACAGATAATGCTTACCATACTGGCCCATCCGGCCACGGTCTGATCCATGATCTTGGCTGCCACTGCCCATATGACTCCAAGAAAACTGATACAGGCAAAAAAGACTCCAAGACTCATAATCAACCGAAGGGGACGAATGCTCAGGCTGGTAATTCCGTCAAAGGCAAGGGACAACATTTTACCGAAAGAATAATGACTTTCCCCCGCCAAACGCTTGGTACGGCTATAGTACACCGCGGTACTTTTAAATCCCACCAATGGAATTAACCCCCGAAGATATAAATTCACCTCTTCAAATTCCGAAAGGGCCTGTAACACTTTTGCGGATAAAAGCCTGTAATCTGCGTGATTGTACACCACTTCTGCCCCCATAAGATGTAAAAATCGATAAAAGCCCTGGGCCGTTGTTTTTTTCAAAAACGTATCCGATTTCCGGTCGCTTCGCACTCCGTAAACCACATCGCATCCGTCATAATAGGCCTTCACCATGTCCTCCATGGCATGAATGTCGTCCTGCCCGTCGCAGTCAATGGAAATGGTGATATCACACTTTTCTTTGGCTTCCATTAATCCGGCAAAAAGTGCATTCTGATGTCCTCTGTTACGACTCTGGGAAATCCCGGTAAAAAGGTCATCTTCCTTTGCCAATTTCCTTATAATATCCCAGGTTGCATCCTTGCTTCCATCGTTAATAAAAAGCATTTTACTGCACTTATCAATCAAATTTTCCTTAATCATACGGTTCATTTCTTCTTTAAACAGGTTTGCCGTAATGGGCAGCACCTCCTGCTCATTATAGCAGGGAACCACAATATACAGGATGGGGGTTTTCTTCTCCATGAGTTTTCCTTTCTAGGTAAATGCCCAGGTTGGCAGCCACTGCAAAAACTTCAAATAGTTATATGACACTGCCATACCTGAAATCACCGGATAAAATACCATAAACAATACGATACTGATACAACTTGTGATGATGCACATCCGGGCACTCACCACTTCTTTTTCTATGTTTCTCACGCTGTTTGCGATCATTAAAATCAAAATCATGGAACATACAAAATACTGGTAAATAAAGGTAGTTCTTTTTATAAACATCCACGGAACCAACATGGCCAAATAGCATACCAATAACGTTGCCCCTTCCATATTCTTTTTTCGAAGGGCAAGATAACCGTTATGAACAAGGGCCACCAAGCCGCCAAACGCCACCAAAGGATTTAAAAAAGTGGAGATGGCACTGACTTTTCCGTTTGATAAACTGTCCCAGGCATCAAGCAATGGCTTACTGTCCACCGGCCATTGATACCATCTGCTGGAATACGGGTGTGTCTGACGCACCCCTTCGTGATAGGACAACATGCTTTTTGCATTGTCCGCCATTAGTCGGAATAGGCTTTGATCCTCAGAAATATGCTGAAACGGAATATAGGATAAAAGGTATACGGTAAACGGAATCACCACAAAGCATACCACACATACCCCTGCCAATTTGCACCACAGAGGGAAATTTTCCTTAATTCCACCATTTTTCACAGTGTAAGTTATTAAATATCCAAACAACAGCACTGCCACTCCCAGGGAAGAATAAAATCCGGTCCACTTGGTTGAAATGGCCAATGCACAACTGATGCCGCAAAGAAAAAGGTCTATGGATAACCTTTTTACCCCTTCCTGCCGGTACAACAAATCTTTTCCAAAGGCGTAGATGAAATAAAAACTCATCAAGATAAATACTGCCACAATAATATCTATGGTTGCAATCCTTGAAAGGGTAAAATGCATAAATTCCGTCATCAGCAATATGCTTGCCATAAGAGCCACATCCCATCGCTCTGCCATTTTGTAGGCAAAGGCGTACATCAAAGGAATGGACAACACTCCAAAAAGCGCCACCATAAAACGCCAGCCAAAAGGATTCATTCCAAACACTTTTATTCCCAGTGAGATAATGCTTTTTCCAAGGGGCGGATGGGTATTTTCATAAATTGGAAGACGGTGTAAAAACTCATAGGCCGTTCTTCCGTGATATACCTCATCAAACATGGTCTGATAATAGTAGCTGTTATCCTTTGGATAAAGATTCTGCTCATCAAACAGGGCATCGTAACCTTTTGCACTTACCCCCGTAATCTGATTTCCATCGGAATCCAACACCACAATTTCTCCAATGGATGCGTACTCACTTTTGAGTACCAGTCCAATGTAGCGGCAAGTGGTTTGAAACTCCAGGGAATTCCAGGCAAATACCGAATGAATCTCCTGCCCTTCCCCTACAGTTTCCCAGGTTTTAAGATTCTCATCATAGTAGGACAAATACACGGTTGGGTCATTTTTATACCCTAAAAATACCTGAAGGGAAGATACTTCCTGCTCCTTGCCAAGGTCAATGATAACCTCATTTTTCTTCTCTTCATTTGTTAATTCTGCCATACTTTCCGGTGCCACTTTGCATCCCAATCCAAAGTACACCAAAAATGCGAAAAGCAGGGTAACCCCTGCAATTGCAATCCAATCTTTTTTTGACATTTATCTTGATACCTTTCGTTTTACCTGATCCTCATTGGCCGCATACGCCACTGCTGTTTCTGCGCTGATACGTCCTTTTTGGTATAAGTTAATCAGATACTGGTCCATGGAAATATTTCCGTCTGCTGCCGAGGTTTGAATCACGTTGTCGATCTGGTAATTCTTATTGTCACGAATCATATTTCGAATGGCACTGTTCATGTTCATAATTTCAAATGCCGGCACCATTTTTCCTTCCACATCCGGTACCAACTGCTGGGAAACAACTGTATTCACCACCATGGACAACTGGGTACGAATCTGTCCCTGCTGCTGAGGCGGGAAGGTATCGATAATTCGGTCAATGGTGTTCACTGCTCCCATGGTATGCAAGGTGGCAATCAATAGATGACCGGTCTCTGCTGCCGTCATTGCCGTTCTAATAGTTTCAAAATCACGCATTTCTCCAAGCTGAATAACATCCGGCGCCTGGCGAAGACAAGCGCGAAGTGCCGAAAGGTAATCATCGGTATCAATGGCAATTTCTCTCTGACTGATAATACACTTATTATCCCGATGCAAATATTCAATAGGGTCTTCCAATGTAATTACATGGGCAGAACGTTCCTGGTTGATTCGATTAATGATACATGCCTGAGTTGTGGACTTTCCGCTTCCTGCAGTACCGGAAATAATCACCATTCCATGGGTCTGCCTTGAAATCTCCATAATTTCATCCGGAATTCCAAGGTCCTGATAATTTGGAATATCAAATTGTACCACACGAATCACCGCCGCCATGGAACCTCTTTGTCGATATGCATTTACACGAAATCTGGCCATGCCCGCTCTTGCAAAAGAAAAGTCGTCATCTCCACATTCTTCGTATTGATCCATAGGACGTTTTGCCATCTCATACAGGGCACAGATCAAAGATTTGGTCTCATCCGGGAAAATTTTCTCCTCAGTGAGCTGTTTTATCTTTCCATCCACCTTATAGCTTACCGGTCCACCGGCTACAATAAAGAGATCTGATGCCTTTTCATCCACTGCCTTTCTAAGATAATCTTCCAATTTCTGCATATGTTCTTCCATGTAACTTTTCTCTCCTTTATTCTTCATCCTTCGGTGTCCATACCTTCATGTACTCCTTAGGACTCCACTTTTGACTTTGCATAACCTTCCAGCGGTACACCCGGTAATCCTGCCCCTGCACTTTTACCACAACACTTAAAACCTGTGTTCCGGACACCTTGGTGGAATAGGCATAATAATCTCCGCTGTTTGTAACCATAGCCGGTGTTTCTCCCTCACGTATCTTTGCCAAAATCTCTTCGGCCTCACTGTCCGCTTTATAATAATTCTTCACAGCCTTTGTGCTTTCATCTGCCATACGCATATCCGCTTTCACTGTTGCCAAGGCCAAAAGGGCAAATACCGTCAAACACAACACCGCAAAAATAACAAGCAGGGAACTTCCCCCGATTGCAGGCTGATGACCTTTACTCATGCTGCGTCACCTCCTGCCATTTTACCGGCAGCTCAAACAAAACGCTGCCCTTTTCTGTTGCGATAATTTTCCCATCTCCCAGGGTAGAATTCTTCTTTATGGTTTTAAATTCTACTTTATAAGTAGACGTTTCTTCCTGTAACTCCCAGTCCTTGTCAAAATAAAGGACCTTCTTTTCTATGCCCCCATGGCTCGCTTTCACTTCTTCTGCCATCTCTTCACATTTCAGAACCGCCAGGTCCCTCTTTTCACCGGCAATGGACATGTTTCTCGCCAGCACAAATGCCTGCACGCACACCGCTGCTGCCAGTGCAAAAACCAACACCATAATCACCTGCTCCATCAGGGCAAGAGGCGTTTTACTTTGATTTTCTTTCATCTACTTAACCTCCTGCTCACTGCGAAGAGCCAGCTTCAGCGCACTTTCACTGCCGTCTTCATTTAATACTTTTATTTGTAACAACTGATCTTTCTCCGTAAAAGAAAGTCCTTTTGCCTTCATAATTTCATTTCCATCCTGTGGTAAAAGCCCTGCATTCTCTTCGCAAAGCACTTCTCTAATGTACCCATCATAGTAATAAATCTTTGTATAATAGGTTTCCCCTTCTGCAATTAATTTTAAATACAAGGTGCTGATCCCATCTGCCGACGGATCCTCTCTCTTGGTAAAAGAACCTACATATACGCTGTTTTTCTCATCGCTATGACGAATCTTGGCTGCCACGTAGGAAATGGCCGTTCTGTCATTGTATGCCTTTGTATCCCGCTTCACCAAAGACTCATAGGATGATGCTCCAAAAAGCAATACTAAAAGTACACTTCCTGCAAACACCACAAACAGCAATAAAACAAATACGCTATCTATATTATGTTCGCCACGTACCTTTTTCATGGACCTTACTCCTTTACCTGTTGTTTTCTTATTACCGTAATTTCAGGCATAATATTATCTGCAAAAATCTCATAAAATACATCGTACCTATCATGGTCAATTTGCAGTCCATAATACTCTTCCACGTACTCTAATGTGGCCGGATACACACCCTCAATGGAATAGCAGCTAACCACTGCCTTTTTTACCGTATCCTGTACCTGTTTTAAATTCTCTTCATCCTGCCCCTCAGATACATTTCCAAGAGCCACCAAAAGTGCAACGACAGCCACCACCATAACCAGTGGCATGTACAAGGTCCTTAGCACTTTCGATATGTGATTCCAAATGGAATTTCTACTCATAAACCTCATTCCTTACGCAATGGTTGACATAATATTCATCAACGGCAACATTACCGCCAAAAGAATTATTCCAACAATAATGGATGTTACAATTACAATGGTTGGCTCAATTCTGCTGACTCTGTCATCAATGGCATTCACAGCGTCCTCTTCCAATCGTTTGGAAATCTCTTCCATAATGCTGTCTCCGGCTCCGCTACGGACTCCAAGAGCCAGCATTCTGCAGTACATCGGTGCAAAAATTTCTGTATCCCGAAGTGCCCCTGCAATGGGCTCTCCATCTTTCAATTTGGATAAACACTGTTCATATCTTGCCTTGGTGGCATCCGCCTCTTCGTTAAAATTCATGGCCATTTCCAGAGCCTCTTCCATTGGAAGTCCACTCATCATTCCCATGGAAAGCGCGGAGGCAAATCTGGCCATTCCCACCTTTTTCAAAATTCCTTTACCGCCAAAATGCTTTCTGTAGCCACGCTCCACCTTATAACGAACGCTTTTCACACATCCAATGATAATCACCGCCAAAAGCACAATGGCCAAAATCACTCCAAGTACCGGAAGGGAATTTTTCAATCCCTCTCCCACGCCCAAAAGACCTGCCGCCATTCCGGTAAGCTGTCCTCCAAGCTGCTGGTAAACTGTATTAAAAATCGGCAACACTTTTACCAATAAAATTCCTATAATCAAAAGCATCAAAACAAGCAGTACCAAAGGATATGTCACTGCTCTTCTGATTCTGTCATTTAATTGTCTCTGACTTTCGTAATGCTCTGCCATAGCCTTAAAAGATTCCTCTCCACGGCCGGTCATCTCCCCTGTGTAGGTCATGTTCACCATGTACGACGGAAAACACCCGCTGTTCTCCATGGCTTCTGATAATTGTTTACCATCGTCCACATCATCTGCAAGTTCCAAAAGCAGCTCCTTGATGCTCTTGTTCTTCTCATCCTCCGCCAAAAGATGCAACCCGTCCGCCACGTTGATTCCTGCGTGCAACAACAGGGACATCTGTAAGGTAAAAGCCGACAAATATTCATCTGACAACGATATTCTTTTCATTTCACCCTCCTACCCAATACAAAAAAGACTTGTGGGTATACGCCCACAAGTCCATTTTATATAATTTCTTGATGTTAGTAAATATATTTTGCGGAATAATTCTTGCCGTTGGAAATATATTTCATAATTGCTTTGCTGGATTTTCCGGTGTCTGCAAAAGTCGGATCCATTAAGTTCCAGCTCTTTCCGTCAAAATAAATCGCTCCGGTAATCCATCCGTCTTTCTTGGAATATACATTAATCCAAGCGTGATATGCATCTCCGGCATAACCGATCACCAACTTGGTCGGTACACCCTGACTACGAAGCATTGCCACCATGGTAGATGCGTAATCAAAACAGATACCCTTCTTAGCAGAATATACCTTATCCAAATCCGGAAGGTATCCGCTCTGTACACTCTTCGCCTTCTTATAATCATAGCTAAAATGACCTAAGGTCCATTTATAAACCTTCTTCACCTTGGTCTTTGTAGATGTAGTCTTCTTACAAAGGGTTGCAGCCTTCTTCACGCACTTGCTGCTCTCATCAAAGTTCACGTACTGGCTCGCTGTTAAAAATGGTAACATCTCATCATCCAATGTAACCTTAAAATCAATGCTTCCCACTGTCACATAACTTGTTCCGCTTACATTTTTGTAAACTGTTACCTTATAGGATCCGTTACCGTCAGAAAGCGGAAATGCTTCCCAGTTCTTTGCCTTCAAATTGTAGGTATAGGTAACTCCGCTGGGACCTTTCACCTGTGCCTTCAATTTCTTATCGGTACTCTCTTTGTATTTCACCATTACGTAGCCCTTGGCAATGTTGGAATAATCAATGATCATATCGTCATTCTCTTTCACATCAATGCCTGCCGCTACCGGTGTCAATACGGTGGATAATGCACCTGAGGATGTGGCAAGGGCCACCGCCTCATCCTGAATGTCGGTTGTGTCCTCCACAATGGTGTTGGTTTCCACAATGGCATTCTCCACGTCTTCTTCTGTTACATTCTCAGCAGTTTCCACTGCCTCTTTCTCTTTTTCAGTTGCACTCTGGCTAGCTGACTGCGCTCCGCAACCGGAAAAAAACAAGCCGGCAGCCAATATAAGCGCTGTTACTTTTCTAATCTTCATGCACTTCTCTCCTAACATAATATCAACTCATATATATTACATTCTCATACTCTATATGCGAATTATATCACGAGAAAGTTACAAAATGAAGTACTTTTTCCATAATTCCTTTCAGAATTAACATTTCCTTGTGATTTTTTTTGATAGTCGCTTTATTATTTTGATTTTGCATTCACTTTATGGTATAGTTAAATTTATGTACGGGCTTTTTGTCCCAACTTGTATATTATGTAGAATAAGAAAAGGAAGGGGATACATTTCTTATGCAGCAAGGTAGTATTCATATACGTATGCTGGGGTCCTTTGAATTCGAGAAAGACAATATTATTCTTAATGACGGAGACAACCGTTCCAAGAAATTATGGCTACTTTTGGCATACCTTACTTACAATAGAAATACAAAAGTGAACCAGGAACGTCTTTTATCTGTTCTTTGGGATGACACCGAATTAAGTTCCAACCCTGCCAACGCGTTAAAAACCTTATTTCACCGCGCCAGAGTACAACTAGAAAAATTCGGTGAAAACACCGGTCGTTCTCTTTTTAGCTGTAAAAAAGGCGAATTCTTCATTAATCCGGATGCTCCATACAAACTGGACCTGGATGATTTTGAAAACAACGTTCGTCTAGCGAAAACTTCCGGCTCCGATGAAGAACGTTTTCATTATTTAAATGAAGCATTTATGTTATACCGAGGTGACTTCTTATCCAAATTCGCCAGCGAATCCTGGGTAGTTCCTATCAGCACCTATTATCACAACCTGTTTTTGGAAATTGTGGATTCTATGCTCTCTATCGTGGAAGAACAGGAAGATTACGAAACTGCCATTAAAATTTGCAAAAGAGCAAACACCATTGAACGATATGAAGAGCGTTTTTATCGTCACCTGATGCGTGACTACAATTCCTGCGGTAAATTCGAAGAAACCATCAATATCTATCGCAATCTTTCCGATATGTTGATGACGAACTTCGGAGTAAAGCCTTCCGGAGAAGTGAAAAAGTTATACATCGATGCCATGCAATCGAAACAGGATTATTTTACAGACATCACTGAGATTCAGCAGCAGCTCACTTCTACCGATAACTTAACACCGGGGGCTCTTTACTGTGATTACGATTTCTTTTGTAATATCTATCAGGCTCTGGCCCGTGGCATTGAGCGAAACGGAAGCGCAATTCATCTGGTTGTTCTTACAATCACAGACCTGAACGACAAAGAATTACCGAAACGAAGTTTAAATACAGTGGTTACCAACTTAAAGGAATTAATGTGCGGTCAACTTCGGCACGGCGATGTGGTTTCCATGTGTTCACCTTCTCAATTCGTAGTTCTTTTACCAAATGCAAATCGTGAAAACGCAGAAATGGTTAGTGAACGTGTGGAAAAGGCATTTTTCCGCCAGTATCCTCACTCTCCTGCCAAGCTTAATTTTATAATTCAACCAATGTCACCGGATCAGGCATAATGGGAGATTTGCACTATGAAAAAATATGGACGCTATGTTATACTACTCATTTGTATCGTAGTATTTCTGATTAGCTTTTACAAAGTGGCAATTCATGTTAAAGACTATGTTGTTGGTCGCTCCGACTATAAAGATGCAACAGAAATCGCAAATCTTCCTGATATTTCTGATCAGGACAAGCTATCATCCTCTGAGGATTTTTCAAAATTCTTTAAGGATTGCGATATCACTTCTTTGCAGAAAAAGAATAAGGAAGTATCCGGTTGGATTTGTATCCCCGGAACAAACATTTCTTATCCGATTTGCCAGCATAAAGACAATAGTTATTATTTAACACATACTTATAATAAGGAAATTAATTATGTAGGAACACCTTTCATTGATTATCGTTGTAATAATGATTTCACTGATTATAACACAATCATCTATGCTCACCGAATGAAAGACAAAACCATGTTTTCTGCTCTTCATTCCTACCGTGAGAAAAAACAATGGAAAGATTACCCTCATATTCTTATTTACACTCTTGATAAAGAAATTCTGGTATATAAAATATACTCTGCTTTTAAAGGAGACCCGGACGGAATAAGCTATAGCAGCAATATTTCATCAGAGGATGACAAGAAAGAATTTATTGAATACACCTTAGCGAACGCAGAATACAATACAGACATTACACCAACAACGAAAGATTCCTTTATTACACTATCAACCTGTATAGATAGTAAACATGAATATCGAATGATTGTACATGGTGTATTGGAGGAAACAATAAAGAATTAGTTTCAGAGTAAGAAGGTCCCCGGTATGAAAACCGGGGACTTTTCATTTTCATTTCCACTGATTCTGCGTGTTTTACGGGTGATTTCTTTTTCATTTCCACTGACTCTGTGGGATTTACGGGCGTTTTCAATTATTCTGAGATTTGCCCGTACACGAAAATAAGCCGGGAAAGAATTGCTACGGGCATATAAAGATTTTAAGACTGATGCCCGTAGCAAAAATTCACTTGTCAAATAAAGCTACGGGTAAATAGAAAGTCTTTTCTATTTACCCGTAGTTGTATTCTCTTCTCTTACGGGCATTATTTCATATCTACGATTTGCCCGTAGAAAAAGCTGAAATCGAAAATTTTCTCTACGGGCACAGATTAAAATAAAGCAAATTGCCCGTAGAAAAAATTTCCGGGCAATTTTCATCAACGGGCAAATACGTAATAATAAGTTTCTAACCGTAATCTGATTTATTTCTATAACCAGTTCTCGTACTGAAAATGCAATAAAAAAACAGCCCACAGTCTATGTGAGCCATCTTTTCAAATGCTGCCGGCGACCGGAATCGAACCGGTACTGTATCGCTACAACAGGATTTTAAGTCCTGCGCGTCTGCCAGTTCCGCCACACGGGCATCTCTCTTATTCAAATATTCAAGATAAAATCTTGAATGGATGGAGGTGGATTCGAACCACCGAAGCAATTTGCAGCAGATTTACAGTCTGTCCCCTTTGACCACTCGGGAATCCATCCATGTGTCAAAACAGCCCCGTTCCGACTTGACGTTCCTGCCCTGACAAGAATTGATTATATCATAGCTTTCATTGATACGCAAGAAAAGTTTTAGATAAAATTAATATTTTTTAATTATTTTTTTCTATATCCATTCACATCAATTTCTGGACAAAGTAAAAAAGACAGACACATAAGTGTACTGTCTTTTTTAGGAGAAGGTATTTTTACTATGGGGTGTAGCAAAAACTATATAATGTATTGGGGGGTTTTTACAAGAATTATATTACCATCTCGCAGGGGATAAGTGTGCACAAAGTTAACAATTGTTA
>JAILCP010000044.1 GCA_024680055.1 Lachnospiraceae bacterium
CTTGCATTCTCTTCAACCAGCTATTTTATCAAGACTTTCCGTGAAGTGACAAGGCTTACCCCACGGGAATATCAGAAAAAGAACTATCGAAAACATAGCAGGTGGAAAAAGTAAATTGCAGAAGTGATTCACTTTCGGCACACAAAAAAGACCCCAAGACAGATGTCCATATTCCGCGATGCCATTCGCAGACACTTCGTGTCTTGCTCATGTCGCGCTATAAAACAAAAGCAAACAAAAAACTCCCTTGGATGCAAGCATCCAGGGAGTTTGTATTTGCTTTGTTTTGCATCGCTCGTAGAAACGCGCACATTATCTCTTTGAGAACTGTGGTGCTCTACGTGCTGCTTTGAGTCCGTATTTCTTACGTTCTTTCATACGAGGATCACGTGTTAAGTATCCTGCTTTCTTTAATACTGGTCTGAATTCATCAGAATCAACTTTAAGAAGTGCTCTTGCGATACCATGACGGATTGCTCCTGCCTGTCCTGTGTATCCGCCACCCTTAACGTTAACCAATACATCATATTTATCAGCGTTGTCAGTTGCTACTAATGGCTGACGAACGATAACCTTTAATGTCTCTAATCCTAAATATTCATCAATATCTCTCTTATTGATTGTAATCTTACCTGTTCCCGGTACTAAATATACTCTTGCAACAGAGCTTTTTCTTCTACCTGTTCCATAAAACTTTGTAGTTGCCACTTGAATTTACCTCCTAGATTAAAATGTTAAAGCTTCAGGTTTCTGAGCTTCGTGTTTGTGTTCCGGTCCTGCGTATACGAATAATTTCTTATACATTTCTCTTCCGAGAGGTCCCTTTGGAAGCATACCCTTAACGGCATATTCAAGAACTCTTTCAGGATGTTTTGCTAACATTTCTCTTAATGTGGTTTCTTTCATTCCACCAACATAATCTGAGTGATGATAGTAAATCTTCTGATCTAATTTCTTACCTGTTACTTTAATCTTCTCAGCGTTAACGATGATTACATAATCACCTGTGTCTGCATGAGGAGTAAATACTGGTTTATTCTTTCCTCTTAATACTTTAGCTACTTCTGATGCTAAACGTCCTAATGTATATCCTGTAGCATCTACTACATACCATTTTCTTTCAACCTTTGCCGGATTGGCCATAAAAGTGTTCATTGGTTATCCTCCTAAATTTGTACATCTGAAATATCTTATGTGACTAAGTGGAAATGTCCGAAACCACCTAACAAAATCATAAGAGATTTCTTGTTATCTATGTTTCATGCGTTCTCGGGGCTAATGAGGACGCAATCCTATCCACGCTAGACTACAAAATTATATATCACATTATTACTACTGTCAAGACCTAATTTCCCAATCATCATAGTATTCAATTCCCATCATGGTAAGTCCGCAGGCAGGTGCGGTAGGCCCTGCTGCCTCCCTGTCTTTTGCGTATAAAATATCGGTAATCTCTTCCGGTTGTATAGCGCCGCTTCCCACCTTAATCAGTGTGCCGGCAATAATACGCACCATATTGTATAAAAAGCCATTTCCCGTAACGGTAATGGTAATAATGTCCCCTTGCTGCTCCACGTAACAGGAATAAATGGTTCGCACCGTGGATTTTACCTGGGCATTCACAGCACAAAAGGATTTAAAATCATGTTCTCCCACCAGAAAACCTGAGGCCTTTTGCATGGCAGTTACATCCAGGTGCTGGTAATAAAAAAAGGTATCCTTCCTGCGTAGAGGCTGTGGAAATTTTGTATTTAATATTTTGTATTGGTAAGTTTTCTCACTGTCACAGTATCTTGGGTGAAATTCCATATCCACCTCACAGGAATCCTGAATGCGGATATCTTCCGGAAGTCTTTGGTTTAAGGCATAGGAAATTTTTTCTGCAGGCATTCTGGCATCGGTGTCAAACACCGCCACATTGCCAAGGGAGTGCACCCCCGCATCGGTTCTGCTGGCGCCAACGACTTCAATGGGTGTTTGAAACAGATCCGACAATGCCTTATTTAACTCTGCTTCCACCGTATTGCCGTTTGGCTGCTTTTGCCAACCGCAATAATTACTGCCGTCGTAAGAAACAATTAATTTTACTCTTTTCATAATATAACCTTTAAAACAATCATTACTAACAGATAAAAGAACAATACCCCGTAAGCCTTTTTGTCCATCTGCTGATACTTCAGAGGCTTCATTTTGGTACGTCCTTCACCTCCGTGATAGCATCGCGCCTCCATGGCCATGGCAAGGTCACTGGCTCTTCGCCATGCCGCCACAAAAAGGGGTACCAAAAGAGGTATCATATTTTTGGCCTTCTGGAAAATGTTTCCCGACTCAAAATCCGCACCCCGGGCCATTTGGGCCTTCATGATTTTATCCGTCTCCTCCATAAGAATCGGGATAAAACGAAGGGCGATGGACATCATCATGGCAATTTCATGAACCGGCACTTTACATCTGTTTAAAAAGTGCAGCCCCTTCTCCATGCCGTCCGTGAGCCTGGTTGGTGTGGTGGTCAGTGTCATAATGGAAGTTCCGATCACAAGGTAGCTCAAACGTATTACCATGTAGAGGGAATTATACACGCCCTGCTTTGTGATTCGAATGAAAGAAAACTGAACCAGCGTCTCGCCGGGACTCCATAAAAGATTTAACACTGCTGTAAGAATCAAAATAACCAGAATGGCTTTTAACCCTTTTACCATGTATTTAAAGGGAACCTTGGACAGCTTGATGCACATGGCAAGAAAGGCTGTCATCACAAGGAATCCTATGATATTTTCAAACAAAAATACAGATACAATAAAAATCAGGGCGCCGGCGAGTTTTACCCTTGGATCCAGGCTGTGAATCACCGACTTCTCCGGATAATATTGTCCAATGGTGATATCTCTTAACATAATTACCTTCTAATTGCTGCCAAAATGGATTTTTTGGCTTCTTCTACGGTAATGGCAGAGGTATCCACCTGCCATCCCTTTTCTTTTAACTGATGCATAAAATAGGTTACCTTCGGGGCTGCAAGTCCCATGGTTTCCAATTCTTTATAGTGAGCAAACACTTCTTTTGGCGTTGCGTCAAAAGCAATACTTCCCTTATCCATAACGATGAGACGGTTTACATACTCCGCCACGTCTTCCATGCTGTGGGACACCAGAACAACGGTGATGTGTTTCTCCCGATTCAACCTGGAAAGCAGGTTGAGAATTTCTTTTCGTCCTCTTGGATCAAGGCCTGCGGTAGGCTCATCCAAAATCAGCATATCCGGCTTCATGGCCAAAACACCTGCAATGGCCACGAGACGTTTTTGTCCTCCGGATAACTCAAAGGGAGATTGGTAATACATTTCCGGTGGAATGTGCATATCTCTCAATGCCTCAAAGGCCACAAGGCCTGCCTCATTATCCTTTAACCCCTGATTTTTCGGGCCAAAACAAACATCGTCAAACACCGTTGCTTCAAACAGCTGATATTCCGGGTACTGAAATACAATGCCCACATGACTGCGCAACTCTTTTAACTTAAAAGAGCCGTCATGCACGTCTCTGCCATTGTAGTACACCCCTCCGGAAGTTGGCTTTAAAAGGCCGTTCATATGCTGAATCAACGTGGATTTTCCGGAGCCGGTATGTCCGATGATTCCAATAAATTCACCGTCTTCAATTGTAAGGGTTACATCCTTTACGGCGTGGCTTACAAGATTGGTGCCTTTGCCGTAATAATAATTCACCTCATTTAGGATAAGTGACATATTGCCTCCATTAATTCTTCTTCATCCAGTATTCCATCCGGAATCGGTAATCCGCTGCATTTTAACTCGTGAGCCAATTTTGTAATCTGAGGAACACTTAAACGGTGATTTTCCAGCTCTTGTACTCTGGCAAAAATTTCCCTGGCCGTTCCTTCCATTACAATTTCTCCCCCATCCATAACATATACCTTATCTGCATGAATGGCTTCCTCCATGTAATGGGTAATCAAAATTACCGTTACCTGTTTGGTTTTATTTAATTCCAAAACCGCATCCATTACTTCTTTCCGTCCTTCCGGATCCAGCATGGCGGTTGGTTCGTCAAGAACAATGCACTTTGGCTGCATGGCCAAAACTCCTGCAATGGCCACACGCTGTTTTTGTCCTCCGGATAATTTGTTTGGGGAATGATTTTTATAGGCCTCCATATGTACAAGATTCAGGCTCCTCATCACACGCTGCCATATTTCCTGACTTGGAACTCCCATATTTTCCGGGCCAAAAGCCACGTCCTCTTCCACCATTCCTGCAATGATCTGATTGTCGGGATTTTGAAACACCATGCCGGCTGTTTTTCGAATATCCAGGGTATTTTCCGGGGCTTTTGTATTTTTTCCGTCCACCCACACCGTGCCCTCGGTTGGCATCAGTATGGCATTTAAATGTTTCGCTAACGTAGATTTGCCGGAACCATTATGCCCCAAAATGGCAATAAAGTCTCCGGCTTCTATATCAAGGTCAACCCCGTTCAGGGCTGTCTCTATATGGTCTACATTTCCGTCATCATCACGGTGTATATATTCATGCACCAGTTTTGCTGCTTTCATGATTCCCATTTTTTATCTCCCAAAGTTGCTCTTACTCAATGTAATCCTCATATTTTGTAAGATGTCCCTCAAGTTTCATGTGGTCAAAATTGTTCTGGCGAAGTGCCTCATAAAGAACAATGGCCACTGAGTTGGAAAGATTTAATGAACGTGTCTCTCCAATCATCGGAATGCGAATGCAATCCTTTTTGTGGTGTGCAAGAATCCGCTCCGGAATTCCGCCGCTTTCTTTTCCAAACATAATATAGCAGTCCGGTTCAAAATGAGCATCGGAATACACATTCTGACCTTTGGTGGTTGCCATGTAAATTTTGGCTCCCGGATTTTTTTCCAAAAACTCATCAAAGTTTACATAGGTTGTTACATCCAGGTCTTTCCAATAATCAAGGCCGGCTCGTTTTACCGTTTTGTCATCGATTTTAAAACCCAACGGTTCAATCAAATGAAGTCTGGTTCCTGTTGCCACACAGGTCCTTCCAATGGCTCCTGTGTTAAAAGGGATTTCCGGCTCAAATAATACAATGTTTAACTTTGCCATAATTCTCTATACCACCTTATATAATTCATCTGTCTTTGGCGGCTCCAAGAATCTTCTTTCGTCGTCATTGATTAATACTTTATCGTTACTGTCTGTGGCTTTTCCGATAATGGTGGCCATGACACCGTGCTTTTTCAGTTCTGCCACAAGACCGTTTCCATCCTCTGCTGCCATCAGCATACTTCCGGATGAAATCAATTCATAAGGATTAATTCCGAAAAACTCACAGATCTCAATGGTCTCCTGTTTTACCGGAATTTTTAAAAGTTCGATTTCCATACCCACGCCGGAAGCTTCACCCATTTCCCAAAGAGCTCCGAAAATGCCTCCCTCGGTAATGTCGTGCATGGCACCCACACCGTACTTTGCAGCAACCAATCCGTCTTTTACCACAGATAGCAGGCTGTCAAAATTTTTGGCGGTGTCAATCATCTTCTTTGGATAGCGGGTAAGCAATTCCTCTTCCTTACACTTTGCAATAATGGAACTGCCCTCAAGGCCGATCCACTTGGTTACAAGAATGTCCATTCCCGGTTTGGCACCTTTTGTGGTAATCATTTTTCCAACCTTTACCTTGCCTACGCCGGTAACGGAAACAAGGGCCTGTTTTACCGCTCTTGTCACTTCTGTATGACCGCCCATAATCTGCACGTTCATATCTTCACAGTGCTTTTGCATCTGTGTCATCATTTCACGAAGTTCTTCTTCCTCTGTTCCATCCGGTAAAAGTACCGTCAACAATACTCCCACCGGCTCTGCGCCGCTGCTGGCAAGGTCGTTGGCTGTAATGTGAATTGCCAACGTTCCGATATCCTTTGTGGTTCCGGTAATGGGGTCTGTGGAAAGTACCAGCATTTCATCTTCCGCCAATTTCACTGCAGTACAATCTTCACCTACACCTGCCCCTAAAAGGACTTCCGGTCGTTTTGTTTTAATTGTTTTCAATACAGAACGCTTCAGTACGCTCTCCGGTACCTTTCCAACTTTCATCCCTAATCGTCATCTTCCTCTTTGTCTTTATCGTTGTTCTTTTTACTGTCATCGTCCTTTTGGGACTCTTCTTTTTTCTTGTCTTCGTCCTCTTCTTCCTTCTCGCGCTTTTCAATGGCAGCCGCGGACCATTTACCGATGGCAGATTTAATCTTGCTTAAGTCACCTGTGGCAATGGCCTGTTTTACCGCTGCCGTTGCCTCTGCACTGTCTGATTTCACGCCCACTTCGTAAATGGTTGGAGAAGCTTTGTAGGTACTGCTGTTAAATTTCTCACGGCTCTGCTGTACGCCGTTGATTTTTACAACCTTGTATAAAACAGCCTGGTATCCCGTATGAGAACTCTGTACGGCGCTGATGCTTCCGATTGCTGCAGAAGCATTGGCCTTATATTGTACCTTTGGTTCTGTGGTGGAAACCACTTCTGTTTCAAAGTCCACGGTACGTCCACTTTCTCTGTTTTCCACACCGTATACGTTAAAATATACATTTTTACCGGAAGTATATCCTTCAAGGTAAATTGGTGTGGTCATGTTGTTTTTAAATTTAAAATCTTTATAATCTCCTGCAATGGCTGCATCCTGAGATAAGTTTACATAAGTTACTCTCATGGAATGAGGGAAACGTTCCACAACCTCAAGCTCTGCACGAATCACTGCATTGTAAAGTGTACTGGAAACCTGGCATACTCCACCTCCTACACTTTCCACAACAGTGCCGTTTTCATAGGCACCTGCCATGGCATAACCGTTACTGAGGGCAATTGGAGAAATGGTATCGTGAACAGAAAAAGTCTCTCCCGGATACACAATGGTTCCGTTTATCAAAGAAGTGGCGTTTTCCACGTTCTGACATCTTCCTGCAGGAGATGTGCTGTAGTTGGTGGAAAATGAGCCAAGAACATCCTTCACTTTTTTCAGTTCCTCTTCGCTTCCCTGTGGCTCATCACGCTCTGCCACAAGCTCCACGCTGGCGATTTCTGTTTTTACCTTATTTTCAAAATAGTCTTTCACTGTCTTTACGGATTTCTTAATATCCAGCTTGGTTCCTGCCTGTCCCTTTAAAAAGACAAACTGTCCGTTCTCTCGTTTCAGACCGTTATCTATGGTTTCCTGCTCTAATTTTTCCTGATTGTCTGTAAGATATGTGGTTAAAACCTTATCATCCACAGAAAATGCCACATTTAATATGGTATTTTCCTTCTTTAAGCTTTTTTGTTCTTTATAGCGATGAAAAAGGCCTCCCGAGTGTCCAACACGATACGCCTCTTTGGCAATTTCTTTGGCAGAATAGGTGACTCCGATTTCACTTGCATTTACTTCCACCGATTTATTGTCTACGCATAAAGTTACCGGATTGGCCATAAGAGATTTTACATAGTTGTCCACCTCACCCTCAGCTTCTTTTTCGCTCATTCCGCCAAGAGGAAGTGTTCCCACATAAACACCTTCCAAAACAGCACCGTCCTTTGCATGTACCTTATGATACATGGTGGCACTGATGGCACCTGCAATCACCAATACCAAAACCAGCACTGCCACTACCGTTTTCTTTACACTTTTATTTTTCATTATTCAACACCTGTTTCTTATTCATACTATGGGTTACATACAACACTTGATTATAACACCGACCACTTTGTTTTGCCAATGTCAAATCTCGTTGACAACTTTTACCAAAAAAAGTTAATATAATTACAGTTTATACTACAGCTGATACCAGTAATGGCAGAACCATGGCAACTACCAGGAGTGCCGCAATCACTGCTGCAATTGTCTGACGTCTTTTCTGCTGTTTCATAATGTACCTCCTAACAACATGTATAAATTATTGAACTACGAAAGGGGTTATCCTATGCCAATAGCAATTTTTCCGTTTTTTATCTTTATAGTATGTCTGATTAACTTCCTTGGAAACAATACCAAGAAAAAGGATAAGGAATCCCAATCCACCTTTTGGGACAGGGAAACCAAGGCCAATGCCACCCCTAAAAAGGATATTTCAACCCTAAATTATATCACCCTCAGCGAGGATTTATTTCATCTTCATATTGATGATGCAGAACTGACTCAACTTGAAGAGCAGGTTCTGTCTATGAAGGATAAAACCATTTTAAATCTAACAGGCTATAGCAATACCGACTTGAAATTGGAATACGGCGCCGCCAATCTTACTGCATTAATGGAATACGACACCAATTTCACCGCTCTTTGCACCGCTGTTTTTGAATGGGGCAAAAAGTTAATCGATACCGGTCATATAGAAGAAGCCATGACGGTGTTGGAATTTGGCGTCAACTGCGGCTCTGATGTTACCGGTAATTATACACTGCTTGCCCATTTATATATGGATCGCAACTTAAGTTATCGGATCGATGACCTGTTAAAAAAAGCAGAGTCTTTAAACTCTCTTTCCAAAGACAACATTATACTAAAGTTAAATCAAATCGTCCACCCTTAAACTGTTTTATCGTCTGCAGGACATACATCCTTTAAAAAACAGTTTTTGCAATCCGGTTTTCTGGCGCTGCAGTAACTGCGTCCAAGGGTAATCACATGAATATTAAATAAAATCCAATGATCTTTTGGCAGGACCTTCATTAAATCCATTTCGATTTTTACAGGGTCCTGTTCTTTTGTAAAATGAAACCGATTGGATATTCTTTTTACATGGGTGTCCACCACAATGCTTGGGTCGTTGTAGATGTTTCCGCGAATCACATTGGCGGTTTTTCTTCCCACTCCCGGAAGGGTAATCAAATCTTCCAAAGCCCTTGGCACCACTCCGTCATAAACTTCCAGAAGACGGCGTGCGCAACCGATAATGTGTTTTGCCTTACTGTGATGAAAACCGGTCGGTCGAATATCTTCTTCCAGCTCCTCTATGGAGGCAGCGGCGAACTTTTCCAGGGAATCGTATTTTACAAACAACTCCTTGGTAACAAGATTGACCCTGGCATCGGTGCATTGGGCACTTAAAATAGTGGCAATCAATAACTGCCACGCATTGTCATGATTCAAATAACAAATATATTCTGTTCCGTATTCCTTATCCATTCTGGATAGGATTTCATTTACACGTTCCTTCTTGGTCATTTTCTAACCTCATGGTCTTTACATTTCCTGTAATCAAATTTTTGTTTTCGTAATCAAATACCACTGCCACCGTTTCCTTCTTTGGAAGGGCAGCAAAGTAATAAAATTCACCCTCGCTAAAATCATATCGGAAAACTTCCATATGTTTCTTAGCTCCATGCTCTTTTTTGTAGCGAAGTTCTTCCTTTGTCAGGTTCTTTGCAAAAGACGGTCTGCTTTTGATGTTGTCCCTAAGGTAAAGATCGTATAGGGCTGCTTCTTTCAGCATTGGGTGTAATGCTTCCTCATATTCTTCCATAAGAAAATCCAGCAGAATTTCATATTTCTTCATTCTGGAATGCTGCAGGGTAAGATATCCTTTTTCCTTATAGTAATCTGCCAGCTTTCGATAAAAGCCAAATGGATTGTGTTCCTTTTCCAGGGCAAATACCACCCCAAGCACTGTGGAATACTGGCCGCTGTTATAATACATTTCCAGCATCTCTTCCACTTCTTTTAACATGATGATTTTGTCAAAATCAATCCAGTTGGTACGAAGCACTTCATAGGGTGCCCGTTTATGATATAAAATTCCGTATTCCTGTGCATGTTCATACATATAGGAACCTTTTAACACTTTTAAAAAACCAAGCTGCAACTGATGCGGTCGCATGGCGTGAAGATCGTTAAAAGACTTCTGAAAGGTCTCATAGTCTTCGTAGGGAAGTCCCACAATCAAATCCAGATGCAGGTTCATATTTTTGGCTTTTTTCAAACGCTTTGTAACTGCTGCCACCACATCCACGTCCATCACACGATGGATTTCAGAAATGGTTTTTTCGTAAGTGGACTGTACTCCGATTTCCAGCTGTACCAGACCCTCACGCATACTTTCCAGTAATTGCAGCTCTTCTTCCTTCAGAATATCCGCCGCAATTTCAAAGTGGAAATTGGTTACGCCGTTGTCATGGTCTTTAATATACTGCCAAATGGCCATGGCATGGCTTACCTTTGCATTGTAGGTTCTGTCCACAAATTTCACCTGAGGAACCTTTGCATCCAGAAAAATCTGCAGCTCCGAAAAAACCTTTGGCAAAGATTTAAACCGCAAATTACGGTCCACAGACGAAAGACAATAACTGCAATGAAAAGGGCAGCCTCTGGAGCTTTCGTAATATAACATACGATGCTTCAAGGCATTTAAGTCAGGATATGTAAAAGGCAAATCATCCAGGTTCATACATGGACGGGGAGGATTCTCTTTTATCGCTTCTTTGGCACGATAAATAATTCCTTTTATCTCCTCCAATGCACCCACACCATGGTAATGGTTGCACACCTCAAGGAAGGTCTCTTCTCCCTCCCCCACAATGATTCCTTTCACCTCCGGATGGGTCTGTAAATGTTCTTTCCCATCGTAACTCACCTCCGGGCCCCCAAGCCAGATGTCCATATCCGGTAAAAGGTTTGCCAACTCATAGGTCAGCTCATTTACATAGGCCACATTCCATAAATAACAGGAAAAAGCAACCATATCCGGTCGGCTCATGTAGATGTCCTCAAGGATATGGTCTGGGTTGTGATTGATGGTATATTCTCTCATTTCAACTTCCATGCCTTGCTGTTTTGCATATGCCAAAAGAGCATAGGTGGCAAGGCAGGAATGTATATATTTTGCATTAATTGCAACAAGCAAAATTTTCATTTCTCTTTGTCCTTTAAATGATAATTTTGAGGATGGTGATGTTTCTCGCCTCCGGATCGTTGGCCAAATCCAAATCGGTTCTGGTTCCCATTACTCTGACAACCGGACGAAGTATCATTTTGGAATCGTTTTTCACCACAATGGCCTGTCGTCCATCGGACAATTCCACCTGGGATCCCAATGGGTAAATGGCAATTTTATGGATAAAAGCATCCACCACCACCGGGTCAAACTGGCTTCCGCCGCTTCCCATAATAAATTCCACCGCTTCCGAGTTTGGAAGGGCACTTCGATATGGTCTGGTGGAAGTTAAGGCGTCATACACGTCCACCAGGGAAATAATTCTGGCATACACCGGAATCTCTTCTCCCCGTCTTCCAAGAGGGTAGCCGTTTCCGTCAAACCATTCGTGATGCTGTAAAATTCCCTGGTTCACATAGGAAGAAAATGCGTATTTCTCCCTGATAAAATCGGCTCCCAGCCTTGGATGGGAACGGATAATCTCCATTTCCTCATCTGTCAGTTTCTCGCTGGAATTTAATATTTCCACCGGGACAAACTTTTTACCAACATCATGTAATAAGCCTGCTGTGGTCAAATCCATTAACTGGTCCTTTAAAAGGCCCATTTTGGCCCCGACCATGGCAGCTAAAATACCAACATTAACGGAATGAAAATAGGTGTAGTCATCGTACTTTTTAATGTCCAGCATGTTGCACATTACATCCGCATTGTCCAAAACGTTATCCACAATCTTGGAAACCACCACATCAATGCCTCCGGGAAAGGTATCTTCCTCTTCCACAAACATTTTACTGATGATGGACAACGCTTCTCTTTTTACTTCCGGCCGAATCACTTCCCTAATTTCAACATCTTCTGAATATTCATCGTCGATGTACACGCCGGGAAATCCTAACACTTCCAGGCTGTTCAAGTATTCATCGTTTAAAAGCAGGTGTTTGGCCAATAACAATCTTCCGGCTCCGTCATAAATGTCCTGTCCAAGCACCATCCCGCTTTTTACAAACCTCAGGGGTACGTATCTCATGTTTTGCTCCTACTCTGTCTCACTAATCTCATTTATGGTAGCAACACCATTTTTGTCAACAGTACAGTTGGCTTTTACCTTTGTTCCTTTCTCCAGAAGAATCAGTTCTTCATTATCTGCAAAACGCTGTTTATAAATATGATTCTCTTTATCTGTGAAATAGATGTAAGTATCTCCCTCTATCACCACTGTCTGTATTTTATCGATGACAAATGTCACTTCCTTCTTTTCTCCCTCTGCTTGCTTCTTATCTCCCTGTTCATCATTTTTAGTGGAAAGACCAAGCAGTTTGCAATAACTGTCGTAGCACTCTGTAAGGGTTTCCCCTGTGGTCACCAGATTGTATTGCTCTACATTTACCATGGCATACATTTTCACAATGTCATTGGCATCTTTTAAAAGCATAATATAAGTGGCATTTCCCTGAACGTTGATCAGGGATGGAAAGGATGCCTTATATGCTTTTTCCTGCACTTCACCTTCTGCGGCATTCATTGCGGAATTTTCATCCGCTCCCGGAATGGTAAAATAATGTGCCTCTCCGGTTCTTTCATTCACCATAATAAATCCAATATTGGATGCGTCTTCATTTACTGAGGTGACACCGGTGTAAATCCAGATATCTCCTTCTTTGGAAATGTATCCGTAATCCGCAACTCCATCATCACCGTCATCTGAACCGGAACGATGGGTCTCGGTGCTCTTACGACAACCTTTTTTGGCAAACAGGCTGTTGATGTATCCGTTGTTGTATGTTCCATACCAGTCAAACTGGCGAACCAGTAAATCTCCGTCGTAGGCTTTGTCCACCCAGGTCGGAATATCTTTTACCTTATAATACCGGGTTTCACCCGTAATCGGATCAAGAATCACCACTCCTTTTACCGTCTCACCGTTAAAAAGGCTGATTTTATAGGCCATTACGCTGGCCACATAATAAGGATTTCCATCCTCATCAACTTCAAAATGAATGTTTTCAAAAATGGACGTTGGATAAGCAAAACGCAAATGACGAAGCAAATCCTTCTGAAAATATGCGGAAGGCACATACTTCATACCACCGTCGCAGGTGACGTACTTGGTGCTTTGTCCCACAGGGTCCACGGTAACATAGCCCGGAACACCGTCCTTCTTATTGGCTAAATATTTGAAAAATCCTGTATATTCCAAAGGAGCCACCTTCAAAGGTCCTCCCTTATAATCAATCTGTGTATAGTCATAAGCCACATCAAACTGGCTTACCACGTTGCTCAAGCTACCGATTTTACGATTTCCAAGGATTCTGGCAGAAGCAGTATCCATAAGGGCTACCTTGTTAAGTACCTTGGACTCATCAATATCCTCTGTGAAGTCATACTCTTTCATGGATAAAATAGACGCATATCCTTTGGCGTGAAAAATGGGAGCTCCAAATAAAGTACCTCCAAACAGGGCAACCAGGCAAATAGCGAACGCCACCAAAACCACCTTGGTAAACAGTTTCCCTTTGTTTTTGGAAGAACGCAATCCCTGCAATCGTTCCTTCCATGTTCCACCGTCAGAAAAACTTTTGATCATGCTTAAAATGAACAATGGAACTAATATAAACACCATGAAAAACGTCCAAAACTCCGGCGAGTGGATATTTAACGGCGGTAATATAACATAATAACAACTGCAAAGTACAATAAGCCAAATGACAATTGGCACAGCATACCTTTTTTTCATCTTATATCCTCCAATTTCCTCTCTCTTATCGTTTTAGTTTACCACATATTGTTATAGTAAGAATACCCCTTTTTTGAAAATAGTTTCCAACTGAAATCAATTTCACATGCCGTTTAAAAAAAACGGTCCTGAAACCTTTTGCTTCAAGACCGTTCTGCTTTGTATCTTCTGTTTTACGCATCCGGTAAAATACTTAAGAACTCTTTTTCCGGCATTGCTTCGGAATAATAAAATCCCTGATGTATGGTACAGCCCAGTGATTGCAGCTTTCCAGCCATCTCAATGTTCTCCACACCCTCTGCCACAATTTCAAATCCCATGTCCGTAAGCATGGCAATGGTATGTTTTAAGCCCTGCATGGCCTTTGGATTTTCCATAGCTTCCCAGATAAGACTTTCATGAAGTTTAATATCTTCAAAAGGATACTTAATTAAAGTTACCATGCTGGAGTTTCCTGTTCCAAAGTCATCCAGAGAAAATGTAACACCTTTTTCCATCAGTTTTTCCATGTTGATTTTTAAGTCATCGGACACCTGGGCTGCCACAGCGGTAACCTCAAGATTAATGGCTTTGTAAGGAACACCATAGGCATCCATTACGTCTATCAGAAAGCTGGCAAGGTGTTCCTGCATACACTGAAGTACGGAAAGGTTAATATCCACACGCTCAATGCCTCTTTCCCATAATTTTTCTTTGGCCAAAAACTTACAGGTATGCCGGAATACAAAGGCACCCACTTCCGTAATCAATCCATGCTGTTCCACCACCGGAATAAATTCTTCCGGTTCGATAAATCCAAGTTTCTCATCGTAAAGACGAAGCAGGGCTTCCGCCCTTACAAATCGACCCTCTGTGGTACTGTAAATTGGCTGATAGTGTACGGAAAATCCGTTATTCTCAAGGGCCCAGCGCACTGCATTCAACACATAGGCCTCTCTTCGACATTGTTCAATCGGCACCCTATCTGCATCCACCGCCACGCGAACATTATCGGAAACCGCTTTCTCAATGGAATAGGTCAATACGTTCATCACGTCATCTGCGTTGCCGAACTTCTTGGCATCTTTTAACTGTGCCTGGAAAACTCTCACTTTGATTCCCGTATCTTTATATGGAATGGGATGCTGGAATTTTCCCCGTACAAGATTTTGCAACTCTTTCCATTCTTCGCCGCTTTTGGTATCAAGGACACAAAACATGCCCTGACTCATTTTAAAAATACATTTCCGTCTGCAATACATGGCAAGGAAATTAGCGATTTCACGCTCCACCGTAGCCACGCCCTCATAACCTAAAATGGATTCAATGGTATCCAGTCCCTCTGCATAAATTGCAAGGGCGCCCACCTTTCTGCCGGGCTTTGTTTTATACTGAAATACCTCAAGAAAGGCATTTCGATTGTATGCCCCAAGGGTTAGATTATAATACTCTGCCGGATTGGCCATGGTATAGCCCACAAACATACAGGCAAAGGACTCGCCAAAGGCAATAACCATCACCGATGTATCATGGATCTGTACCCAGGTTAAAAGAATCATTAATACGGTAAATCCAAAAATGGCAACCACATAGTTTTTACGAAAAATCTTCCGGTATTTTACTGCAATAAACAGTGCCACCAGCATGTAAACAATGGGAACTACATAAAGCAGTATAAAAAACGGTCCATGTCGATAAATCTTCTGCTCGTCATAATAATACATCCATTTTGTGTAGGGTGACACAATGCACATAGCCATTAGTATCAGATAAGGAAATCCCATCCATAAAAAGCTGCGAAACTTTAAGACGGTTCCTTCCCTGCTTAAAATAATAACGTAAAAACAATATGCCAAGGCTACACCGGCCACTCCGGAAAAATATCCAAAGTTAATCAAATTGTTCATAGCCACCGGCACATTAAAATGATAATTTAAAACTGCGGATAATACATCGCAAACTCCACCCAGCATTGCAAGAATAACCATCTGAACAAATACAATCTGTTTCTGATTTCTGATGCCCTTACTTCCAACGAAGTGCAGGATAACAGATACCAACACCAAAATAGCGCAAACATCATAATTCACATCATATTGCATATGATTTCCTCTCTTTTCATGGGTAATTACTCTTACATGCAAAAAGAGTATAACAATATTTTGTGAAAATAATTTATCCATTGTATGTAAAAAAGCCCCGATATCATCGGAGCTTTTTGAACGAAGGGGGTGAGAATCGAACTCACCCGGGGGGCTTTAAACCCTCCACAACGGTTTTGAAGACCGCGAGGCACACCAGCACCTATCCGCCTCCACACTATTTCCACAAGCTTAAATATGTTACCATTATCGGTGCATATTGTCAACTATTCTACTGCTTCCATAGTGGCATCTTTTAATCTGCAGTATAAATCATCACTGCCCTCTTCCTTATAGGTCTCATAGACGCCGGTCACCTTAATCAAGGTTCCCTCCTTCGGAAATTCACCGTCCCATAAAAATTCCATTCCCTGGGAGCAGCACCCAAGTGCATCTTTGATGACACAATAATGATAGGTATTTCCATTGTTTTCATCGGTAAAAGGCGAATAGGTTCCCTCCATGGTCACCTTTTTACCCTCATAGGAATCCGGGTCCACCATCATCTGATATACTGTGGCATACACCATATCCGCACCCATTTTGGTTAAATCCACCGCCTCACTTTTCTCGGAATCCTCAGTATTCTCTTTCTTTTCTTCCTTGACCTCTTTTGTATTTGCCTTGGCTTTGGAAGACTGTCCACAGCCGGTAAAACATGTAGCGCACATGCTGAGCAAAAGAATTGTCCATCCCAGTTTTCTCATCGGTTCATCACCCTTTCCAATAAACAATTACATCCAAACAAAATCATATAAATTACCACAATGGTGGATCCCACCGGAGTGGAGAAGGTTACGGAAATCAGCATTCCCACCACCGTACCAAACACAGAAATTCCTGCAGAATATAAGATAACACCCAAAAAGCTGTCCATGATCCGCATGGCAGAAAGGGCCGGGAATACCAAAAGTGCAGTAATCAACAAGGAGCCCACCAGATTCATGGCAAGCACAATGATGATTGCGGTAACCACTGCAATCACCAAATTATATCTACCTGCATTATTTCCTGTGGCCATGGTGAATTTTTCATCAAAGGTCACAGAAAAAATGCGATGGTAAAACAATACAAAAAACACAATCACCAAAAGTGACATAATGCAGCACAAAATCACTTCACCCTTTGTCAGGGTTAAAATGGAAGTAGAGCCAAACAAGGTGGTGCACACATCTCCGGAAACATTGGCCGAGGTTCCAAACACGTTCATGGCCAAATATCCAATGGCCAGGGCACTGACGGACATTACCGCAATGGCCGCATCTCCTTTTAACCTGGTGTTTTGTCCGGTTTTTAAAAGTATCACAGCGGCAACCACAGTCACCGGAAGAATCAAAAACATGTTGTTGGACAACTTCAGCACCGTTCCCACTGCCATGGCGCCAAAAGCCACATGGGATAACCCGTCTCCGATAAAGGAATAACGTTTTAACACCAGGGTGACTCCAAGAAGAGAGGAACAAAAGGAAATCAGCACTCCCACAATCAGCGCATAGCGCACAAAGGGATAATTCAAATAAAATTCCAACTTGGAAATCCACTCACTCATGCCTGTTTTCCTCCCTCTTTCAAAAATCTTTTGCCCATTTCATGCTCCTCATAGGCTTCTACCGTACCAAAAAAGCAAGTGTCCTTTGCCAAATGAAGTACATGGGTGGCATAGGATAGAGCCTGCAAGTCATGAGATACCATTAAAATGGTCATTCCTTTTTGATTTACCTCATGAATCAAGTCATACAATTCAGCCGTTACCTTAGGATCCAGTCCCGTTACCGGCTCGTCAAGAACAATCACCTTGGATGTGGCGCACATGGCTCTTGCAAGAAGAACTCTCTGCTGCTGTCCTCCGGACAGCTTTCGATAACTTCTTTTACGAAGCTCCCACATTCCCAGTTCCTCCAAAGTTTTTCTGGCCATTTCCTTTTCCTTTTTACCATAAAAAGGTTTTCGTCCAAGCCTTGATAAGGTTCCTGAAATCACCACCTCATATACGGTGGCGGGAAAATCTTTTTGCACCAGGGTCTGCTGTGGCAAATACCCGATTTCACTTTGTAAAAGCCCATCCCCAAGAAGGATTTCTCCCTCCTTTGGCTTTTGCAGATTCAATATGGTTTTGATCAACGTACTTTTTCCGGTACCATTTTCTCCCACAATACAAAGATACTCCCCTTGATGAACTTGAAAATTCAAGCCTTCCAATATGGTTTCGTTTTCGTATCCAAGACTTAAATTCTCGCAGGTTATATATGCCATGTTTCCTCCTAGTTCAATGCTTTCTTTAATGTCTCCAGGTTCTGTTCCATAATACTGTAGTAGGTGGTTCCACCGTTTAATTCATCCTCTGTTATGGACTGGAGAGAATTTAATTCCATAATTTCCTGATTCTTATCCTTTGTGTTTTCACGAATGGTATTTGCAATTTTTTGATCGGAATTCTCAATGGTAAGAATTGTGGTTAAGGATAATTCATCCACCTTTTTCGCCAAAAAGGTAACGGTTTCAAAACTTGCTTCCGTCTCTGCAGAACATCCGATAAATGCTGCATAGTAGTTTAATCCGTAATCTTTTACCATGTAACGGAACGGGAAGCGGTCTCCAAATAAAAGGGTATCCTTTTTAGCACCGTCCACGGTTTCCTGATAGTTCTTATCAAGCTGTGAAAGTTTCTCTTCATAGGCTTTTGCATTCTGTGCATACACCTCTTTATGTTCAGCATCAATTTCTTCTAAATCGGCGGCAATTTCAGAAACAATTTTTCCGGCATTTTTCAGGGAAAGCCATACGTGCTCGTCGTATTCAACTTCTTCCTCTTCCCCTTCTTCGCCCTCTTCCTCTTCTCCTTGCATTCCTTCCACAAGTTCTTCTTCCACTGCCTCATCGCCAATGGCTTCCATCATGTTGACCACCTTCATATTTTTGTTGCTGGCTTCTTTTAAGGCATCGTCAACCCAGGTATCGGATTCTCCGCCTACGTAGATAAAAAGGTCTGATTCTGCAATTTTAGCCACGTCTTCTGCGGTTGGCTGATAGCTGTGAAGATCTACGCCATTGTCAAGCAATAAGGTGAGCTCCACCTGATCTTTTTTGTCCCCAAGGATTTCCCGTACCCAATCGTACTGTGGAAAGGTGGTACATACCACGCTGTATTTGGTTTCTTCCTTCGGTTCTTCTTTTGACTCCTCTTTGGAATCAGTTTTACCGCAACCAAATACCATTCCCGCCATCATTGCAACAACGGTAACAAGGGCAATTATTCTATTCTTTTTCATATTCTGTTTTCCTCCGTAAATGTAAAATTTTGTACGCAAACCAAACCTGAAGATGCTCCAGGTCAAAAAAATTCATTTACGGAATTTAATCCAGCAGTTCTACTTTTAGGGATATTAGCGTGTCGTAGGAGATAAAACACTCCTCTACGCTTTTCTTTATTTGTGCGATGGCACAAAGAATCACCGGTAACACCATCAGTACCGGTATTATTTTCAGACTGGAAATAAGCTGCGCGGCCTGTTCAATTTCCATACAAATGGCACAGTCTTCCCCACAGCAGTCATGATGTGCATATTCAATTATAAAGCACAAAGAACCTATGATTCCCGCAAGCATGATAATTGCAACAAGGATTGCAAGCCATTTGCTTTTCTTCATTTGCTACGCCTCTCTTTCCTGCGGGATAATATCACAAATTCTATTTGTTTGTCAAGTACAAATCCTTGCACTTTTGCGACAATGTCCTCATTTTATCTTTATCCACTTTGCACACGGTGCGGTCATAGGTATATAAGCCGTTCATCTCTGTTTCCACATCGCAAAGCTGAGTATATACCAGACCCACCAGGCCGTTTTGAATGGACGGAAAAACCATCTCATTATAAAGTTTTTCGATTTTATCCATGAAGGAAGAAAGATCCTGTGCTTTTCCGTAGCCGTAACTCTTTTTTCCATGGAACAAATGCCCTTCCATCTCTCTTACGTAACCACCGCACTCACTTAAAAACAGGGGCTTTTTCGTCTTTGGCAAAACTTGATTTCGAAAATAAATATGTACACTGTTAAAGTCACTTTTACTTTGCATAAACCACCCTGAAGTGGCGTCTACAAGTCGGTTCGGGTCTGCTTCTTTGATCAATTCGTACATATCATCTGCATGAAACTGTCCCCATCCCTCGTTAAAAATGGTATATCCAATGACGCAAGGATGACTTTTCACATGCTTCACAATCCCAAGACTATGCTTTAAAAAGAACTCTTTCCGCTTTTCATAAAACGGCCATTTATCATAGCGGTACACCCCTCCAAGGGTTGGAATCACCGTATCCAAAATGTAATGATATCCTCCGTTATTGACCATATCCTGCAACACCAGCATACCATGTTTGTCACAGGCATAATAAAACTGCTCCGGTTCCACTTTTACGTGTTTCCGAATCATGTTAAATCCCAGTTCCTTCATACGAAGCACATCCTTTTCGTATTCCCCTGGATCTTTTGGCAAAAAGATTCCCTCCGG
>JAILCP010000072.1 GCA_024680055.1 Lachnospiraceae bacterium
TGTGCATGTTAGCATTCCTCCTTTATTAAAGGAAAATTTTGAAAGTTTCCATTTAAAGATAGCTATAAAGCCTGCAATTACAATAATAATTCGAAATAACCATATCTGGGAAAGCGTAACAGAGTTTCCAAATTTTTCGAATACCTCCAAAATTTTGAACCTGTTTTTGCTCTGAAATGGGCGAAAAAATGTGAAATTTAAATGAAAAATTCAGCCCCGTCGGAATTTCCCTTCCGGCGGGGCTTTTTTATTAGTTATTTACCTCTTAGGATGGCGTAATCCCGGTCGTATTTTTCTCCGGTGGTTTCCAGGTGGTAGATGACCCGCACCAGCTTTTTGGCGGTGTGGGAGATGGCGATGTTGTAGTGCTTGCCTTCGTCCATTTTCTTGTGGAGGTAGGCACTGAAGTTTGGATCCCAGCGGCAGACGTACTTGGTGGCGTTGAATAGGGCGTAACGCAGGTATTTGGAACCTCGTTTTTCCATGTGAGAGTAAGGCGTGTCCACCTTTCCGGACTGGTAGGTGGACGGGGATAGACCTGCGTAGGCTAAGAGTTTGTCGGCAGAGGGGAAACGGTTGAAATCTCCGATTTCTGCGTAAATCATGGCGCCCATGCCGTAGTTGATGCCCGGGATGGTCAGCATTGGAGCATCGATTTTGTCCATGATCTGTTTGATTTCGTATTCGATGGCGTCAATGCCTGCGTCCATTTCCTGCACCAGAAGCAGGGTGTTGCGCAGTTCCAGGGCTTTTGCCGGCATGTAGGTGCCAATGGAGCAGCGGGCAGCAGTTCGGATGGCGCTGGCCATGTCTCTACCGTAGTGTCCCCTGGAGGCTTCCACCAAAAGGCTGGTTAAAGTGGTAATGTGCACATTTGATATAGGTTCGGCACCCGGGTATTGAATCAAAAGGGCGTACATGGAAGCAATGTGTATGGAGGGTACCAGGCTTTCCAATTCCGGGAAAAGTATGGTCACCAGGCGGGAGACAGAGGTTTTTAGCTTGGCACGCTCCCGTACCATGTCAAAACGGTACCTGGTAAGGGATTTTAGTTCGTCGGTGCGTATCAGCGCATCGGAGTAGGACTTTAAATCCAGGTCGGACATGAGCATGGTGGCAATGGTGCAGGCATCGATACTGTCGGTTTTGGTTCGGCGAAGGCTCCTGCTTTTACGGTAAAAGCTGGTGTGCAGGGGGTTAATGACGTAGGTCTCAAGTCCTTTGTCGGTCAGGTAGCCAAGCAGGTTGTAGCTGTAGTGGCCGGTAGCCTCAAGGCCAATGCGTACGTTGCTTTTTTCTGTGGCCACGGACATGATCCGGTCGTACAGCACATCGAAGCCGGTGCGACTGTTGTAGATGGTAAAAGCGCTGTACAGCACTTCGCCGTCTTCGTTGGTGATGTAGCAGTCGTGTTTGTCTTTTGCAATATCAATTCCCACATATATCATAGGCAACCTCCTTTGTGATGGTAAAAAGGGTATGAGAAAGGCATTACTGCCAGAACCTTTATTCAACCATCAAGTGGTAGGAGGAATACACTGGTCAGTAATGCCTGTTAGAATATAAAATATTGTAGCCCAAATTTAAGTTAAATCTATGAAAAAACACTGATAAAAAAGTAACGAAAGCCCGAAAAATCGGCATTTCTAAGAGGGTGTCTTTACACCTGCATTTACATGTGCTATGATGGTGTCGCTGTTAAAAAAACAGGAAAGGTTAAACATTATTATGGATAAGTTTGAGAGAATAGCAGAATTAAAGAAAGAAAAGAATGCGGTGATTTTAGCCCATTATTATGTAGATGAAGATGTGCAGAAATGCGCGGATTATATTGGTGACTCTTTTTACCTTGCCAAGGTGGCGACCAAGGTGGAGCAGGATAAGATTATCTTTGCCGGAGTGGAATTTATGGGTGAGAGTGCCAAGCTTTTAAATCCGGAAAAGAGAGTATTTATGCCGGAAAAGACTGCGGATTGTCCTATGGCTCACATGGCTACCAGGGAAGAGATTGAAGAAATGAAGAAGAAGTATCCGGACATTGCCATTGTGACTTACATTAACTCCACAGCAGAGTTAAAGAGCATGACTGATGTGTGTGTCACCTCTTCCAATGCAGTGAAGATTTGTAAGAAACTTCCAAATGACAAGATCTTTTTTATCCCGGATCAGAACCTTGGAGATTTTATCCGTAAGCAGCTTCCGGAGAAACAGGTCTTTACCAACAGAGGCTTTTGCCCAAGACATGCGGTGATGACAGAAGAGGACATTTTAGCGGCTAAGAAGGCTCATCCAAATGCCCTTGTGGCAGCTCATCCGGAGTGCAGGGAAGAAGTGTTGAAGCACTGCGATTTTGTTGGCAGTACATCTGCCATTATTGATTATGTTGTAGAACAAGAGGGGGAGGAATTCATCATCGGTACCGTGGATGGTGTATTCCCTAAGATATTAGAAAGTGCACCGAATAAGAAACTGTATCGAGTAATCGATCCTCAGGTTTGCGTGAACATGAAGAAGGTTACCTTGGATAAGGTGATTGATGTACTTGAAAACGAGACCAATGAAGTGTTCCTTGATGAGGAAGTGGCCAAGAAAGCAATGAAACCCCTGGAGAAAATGCTGGAATTGGCAAAATAGGAGGCAATTATGCAGACAAATGTATTAATAGCAGGAAGTGGATGCGCAGGTATGTATTGTGCACTGCATCTTCCAAAAGACATGAAAGTAACCATTATAACGAAGAAGACAGTGGATAAAAGTGATTCTTTCCTTGCCCAGGGTGGAATCTGTATGTTGAAATCGGAAGATGACTACGACAGCTATTTTGAAGATACCATGAAGGCCGGACATTACGAGAACGACAAGGGTGCTGTGGAAATTATGATTAAAAGCTCCCAGGATGTAATTCAGGATCTGGTATCTTACGGAACGGATTTTCATAGAGAGCCGGATGGAAGCTTTTCTTTTACCAAAGAGGGCGCTCATTCCGATAAACGAATTTTGTTCCATGAGGATATTACGGGAAAAGAGATATCCTCTCACTTGTACGATGAGGTGAAGAGCCGTAGCAACATCAGTGTCATTGAGTACGCTGAGCTTACGGATATTATAGAGGAAGATGGAGCCTGTGTTGGCGGTATTGTCAATATTGGAGGTGAAACCGTTTCCATTTATGCGGACTTTGTGGTTCTTGCAACGGGAGGTATCGGCGGAAGATATGAGCATTCCACCAATTACAGCCATATCAGAGGCGATGCCATTGACATTGCAAAGAAACATGGAGTTGCTTTAAAACATCTTGATTATGTGCAAATTCATCCAACCACCTTTTATACCGAGGAGAAGGAGGAGCGCAGCTTCTTGATTTCCGAATCGGTGCGTGGTGAAGGCGCCAAGCTTTATGATAAGAACGGAAACCGTTTTGTCAATGAGCTTTTACCAAGAGATGTGGTTACTTCTGCGATTTATGAGCAAATGGAAAAGGATGGCACCAAGTTTGTTTGGGAGGACTTAACGGTTATTGATCCAAAGGAATTAGAGGAGCATTTTCCGAATATTGTGGAGCACTGTGCAAATCACGGTTATGACGTGAGAAAGCAGTGGATTCCGGTGGTTCCTGCCCAGCATTATTTCATGGGTGGTATTGATGTGGATTACAGCAGTCATACCAGCATGGAGCGACTTTACGCTGTGGGAGAAACAGCCTGCAACGGTGTACACGGGAAAAACCGTCTGGCCAGCAATTCATTGCTTGAGAGCCTGGTTTTTGCAAAACGTGCAGCCCATCAGATGGCAGAATTAAAGGCAGAAAGGGAAGTTTATGTATAGTGATGTAACATTGAAACTCAATGCAGATCCATTGATTTTAAGCGCATTGAGAGAAGATATTACCAGTGAGGACGTGTCCACCAACAGTGTGATGCCTGTGGCCACACCGGGAGAAGTGGATTTGATTTGTAAACAGGATGGTATTATTTGCGGCCTTTCTATTTTTGAACGTGTTTTTACCTTATTGGATGATCAGGTTAGGGTTGATTTCAAGGTAAAAGACGGGGATGAAGTAAAAAAGGGCCAGCTGATGGCCAAGGTATACGGCGACATTCGTGTACTTCTCAGCGGTGAGCGTGTGGCCTTAAATTACCTTCAGAGAATGAGCGGCGTAGCAACTTATACCCATGAAGTGGCGGCTCTCCTGGAAGGAACAGATACGGTTCTTCTTGATACCAGAAAAACCACTCCAAACAATCGTATTTTTGAAAAATACGCAGTGACAGTTGGGGGCGGTAAAAATCACCGCTACAATTTAAGCGACGGTGTGATGCTGAAGGATAATCACATCGGGGCAGCAGGCGGTGTGAAGAAAGCCATTGCCATGGCAAAGGCCTATGCACCTTTTGTCCGTAAGGTGGAAGTGGAAGTTGAGAACCTTACCATGGTAAAAGAAGCCTTAGAAGGCGGCGCAGACATTATTATGCTTGATAACATGTCCCATGAAGACATGGAAGAGGCAATGAGGATGATTGATAAAAAGGCAGAAGTGGAAGTTTCGGGAAACGTTACCAGGGAAAACATCAAACGTTTGACAGACCTTGGTGTGGATTATATTTCCAGCGGTGCCCTGACCCATTCTTCTCCAATCTTGGATATATCTTTAAAGAATTTACATCCGGTAAAGTAAATGCAGTAGGAGGATAACAATGAGTGGCGACGAAAGAAGAGATGTAATAACTTCGATTCTGAAAGAAAGCAAAGAGCCGGTTTCCGGCACCATGTTAGCCAAGAAGCTTGGCGTCAGTCGACAGCTGATTGTTCAGGATATCGCTTTAATCAGAGCAAGGGGAAATGATATTTACTCTACTTATAAAGGATATGTGCTGGAAGAAAAGAAACCGGTGTGTACCAGGGTGTTTAAGGTTCACCACAGCGATGAAGATTCCCTTCGGGAGATGAACATCATTGTGGATTTATCCGGAACACTGGTGGATGTATTTGTATATCACAATCGCTACGGCGTGGTAAAAGCAGGTATGAACATTAAGTCCAGAAAGGATGTTATTTTGTACCTGGAAGATATGAAGGCAAGTAAATCAAGCCCGCTGAAAAACATTACATCCGGTTACCATTATCACACAGTGACAGCGGAAACTGAAAAGGATCTTGACATGATTCAGGATGCCTTGGCCGACGCGGGATTTTTGGCGAAATTAAAGGAATATGAGCCGGTTGATTTTTGGAGCAAATAGAAACTTCAAGGTTGATAAAATCCAAACACATGATATAATTTTTTTATGAGGATACTGCTATTAGTATCCTCATTTTGCGTTAAAAAATACAGAAAAATCGGCCACAGCGTCCGAAAGAAATGGAGAAACGAGGATGAAAGAAGAGAGAAGGAGCAAAGATGCAAAAAGGAGCCTGATGGGTGCCCTTTTATTAATCGGATTGGCACCAATGATTGTTGTTGGAATCGCAACCTGTCTGGTTGCAGTATTTGAGTTACGCACCAACTTAGAGGAAGATGTTTATAAGAACCTGGAGGTCGCAACCTCTTCTATGGTGCAGTATTACGCGGATAAATTACCCACCGGTGAAGAAAAGGAGTTAGACCACACCTTCGTGGACGCTCAGAAGAGTCATAATATAGAACTTACCTTATTTAAGGAGGATGTTCGTATTGCCACTTCTCTCATAGATCAATCCACCGGAGAACGTAACGAGGGCACCAAGGCAGCAGAGGATATTTATGCCAAGGTGAAGACCGGTCAGGATTACAGGCAAAAGAACGTGGATATTGGAGGAACCAAGTATTATGTGTTCTATTCTCCGATTTACACCAAGGACAATGAATTCTATGGCATGGCTTTTGCAGGTGAAAAACAGTCTCAGGTGCAGCAAGATGTTAAGAATATTTTGGTGATTGAAGTAGGCATTTCCATTGGTTTAATGATTCTGGCGATGATATTTGTACTGGTTATGGCAGGAAAGATCAGAAGACCGATTGTACAGGTGGTGGGAAGCATCAACGAACTTTCCAAAGGTCATCTGTCCATTGGTATTCATGCAAAAAGCAGCTTGAAAGAAATTGATCAGGTAATCAGGTCTGCCAAGGATTTACAAGCACAATTGTCTAAAATTATATCCAATGTTAACAATAATGTGAACACCTTGGATGTAAATATGAACCAGGTGGCAGAGGGAGTTAGCACCTGTGATGTGGCTTCGGAGAACATCACCAATGCAGTGGAAGAATTGACCCACAGCACCATGGATATTGCTGAGTCGGTACAGCGTTGTAACCTTTCTGTGGAAACAATCGGAACGGAAATTACCGGTATTACGCAGTTAGCCATTGAGGCCAATGAAAATGTTAAGACGGTCAGCAAGGTGAGCGGTGAGGCTAAGGCCCAGCTTTCCAAACTGGTAAAAGCCAACGGCGATACCATGCGGGCTTCCGGTGAGGTGGTAAACGGTATCAGCGATGCCAATGAGGCAGCAGAGAACATTCGTCGTGCGGCCAAGGCCATTGCTGAAATTGCCAGCCAGACCAACCTTTTATCCTTAAATGCTTCTATTGAGGCGGCCAGAGCAGGAGAGGCAGGAAAAGGTTTTGCTGTAGTTGCGGGAAACATTCAGGAGCTTTCCAATCAGTCCGATGAATCCGCCAAAGAGATTCGTGACATTGTGGATAATATCCTTGAGATTTCCGAGAAAAACGTGGCACTTGCCAACCGTATTAAAGATGCGGTGAACAACGAAGGAGAGGTGCTTGACGGCGTAGGAGCAAGTTTTGACATTGTGGAAGATAAGGTTCAAAATGTGGCCAAAGAGGTTTTGATCATCCACGAGAAGTCACAGCTTTTAAATAAAGAAAAAGATGCGGTGATTGAAGAGGTGAGCACTCTGTCCGCCATCTCACAGGAGAATGCGGCTAGCTGCGAAGAGACCAATGCCTCCATGGAAGAGCTGAAAGCCAATGTCACCACCATTTCTACCCAGTCCCAGGATACCAAGGGAATCTCACAGGATTTAACAGAGCTGGTATCATACTTTAATTTAGACGAGGAATAACATGACATTAGAAAAACATATTGTGGATACCATGAAGGAGTGGCAGTTAAAAATGGGTTCTTTGAATTCCGTAATTGTACTGTATTATCCGGAAGTATCCATTCAAAAAAGCTTAAATTTAGATGAAAGTTTAAAAGGAAAAGCCTTAGGAGAGCAAGTTTGCGACTACCTTGAAAAGGTGGCGCCCTATCTTGGCAAAGTATCTGTTCTGAACGAAAAAGATCGTATGGGAATTAAGATTGGCAAAGAGGGTTGCCGCTATGTGGAGGAAGAACTTCCGGAGCCGGAATTCTTAAAAGGCTTTCTTGAAGTACTGAAGCAGGGAGATTTCAATGCTCTTGTCAGTTACGCAACAGAGTTTGCAAAAGCGCATGGTACTGCATTAGTAATAGAAGAGAAGGAGGAAGACCCTTTTACCTCACTCCATATGGAAAATCCTGAGGTGGAACCTTATTATTATTGCGTGGAGGACAACGAATTCGGTCTTCACTACCATCGTTTTTCCAAGGGAGATTTCGAGAATCTATAGTAAAATAAAGGATTTACGCCTGTCAAGTATTTAACACTTACATAATTTTTTTCTCTGTGATATAATAGATAGTGGAACGAGTCTAATGGTAACATCAGAAAGAGAGGCCACGTATGTATAAGATAGGCGATTTCGTCTTCCATCAACACTCCGGTGTTTGTGAAGTGGAAGATATCCGTGAGGAACAGTTTCCAAGCGGTGTGAAGCAGTGCTACATTATGCATCCCCTGGGAACCAAGGCGGACGCCAAGGTGATGGTTCCGGTGAATTCACATAATGGAATGGTACGCTCTGTATACACCCCTGAGGAAATCGATGACATCATTGCCGAGTCTGCTGAGGTGGAAGTTCCATGGATAGAGAAGAACAATGTTCGGAAAGCCACGTTTTCCGATATTATCCACAAAGGCGAGACAGTAGAAGTACTGGCGTTGATTTATCGCATGAGGCAGCAGGAAGAGGTACTTGTAGCCAGTGGAAAGAAATTAACAGCCACAGATGAAAGATTACTTTCAGAAGCAACCAAGAAAATTGACCAGGGCTTTGCCTTTAGTCTGAAGATCGAAGAAGGAGAAGTCCTTCCATACGTCTTGGAAAAATTGAATAAAGCTTAATTTTACCAGAACCACCGCATTTTGCGGTGGTTCTTTTGGCACTTTTGTACGTAAAATTCAAGTAAATGAAAAAAAGGTGAAAAAAACCTTTTCTTTAAGCAAAAATTGAGGTAAGATAGTTTCATATTTTTAAAATATGAGTTTATAAAAAATGCGCAGGAGGAAATAAGGATGAGTAAATTTTACATTCCGGAAGGGTATAAGTCAGAACTTGATTTGTATGAAACCCAGGTCGCCATTAAGATGGTGAAAGATTATTTTCAGAAGGCGCTAACTACACGATTGAACTTGCTACGTGTATCAGCGCCTCTTTTTGTAGACCCGAATTCAGGTCTCAATGATAATTTAAATGGCGTTGAGAGACCGGTTGCTTTTGACATTAAAGAGCAGGGAAATATGGCGGAGATTGTTCATTCCCTGGCAAAATGGAAACGTTATGCCCTGAAGAAATACGGTTTTAAACCGGGCAAAGGACTTTACACAGATATGAACGCCATTCGTCGTGATGAGGATACGGATAACATTCATTCCATTTATGTGGATCAATGGGATTGGGAAAAGATTATTTTGAAGGAAGAGCGTACCGAAGAGACGCTTCGAAAGGTTGTTAAGAATGTATATAAGGCCATTAAGGCAACAGAAACCTACATGTCTTTGAACTATGATTATATAGAAGAAATTCTTCCAAACGAAATCTCCTTTGTCACTACCCAGGAGCTGGAGGATATGTATCCAAACGATACACCAAAGGAGCGAGAGAATAAGATTGCCAAGTTAAAAGGTGCAGTATTTATTGAACAAATCGGTGGAGCGCTGAAATCCGGAGAAAAACACGATGGTCGTGCCCCGGACTATGATGACTGGAGCCTCAACGGAGATATTATTGTATATTATCCTGTTTTGGATCAGGCATTTGAGTTATCTTCCATGGGAATCCGTGTGGATGAGGATGCCCTTGTAAAACAGCTAAAAATCGCAGGTTGCGAGGACAGAGCCAACCTTCCGTTCCAGAAGGCAATTTTAAATCAGGAATTGCCATACACCATTGGCGGAGGAATCGGACAGTCCAGAATCTGTATGTTCTTCTTGAGAAAATGCCACATTGGAGAAGTTCAGGCTTCCATGTGGACCGATGACACCGTAAAGACGGCAGAAGAAGCAGGTATTTGCTTATTATAGTATTTATTGAAATCAATGGCTTTGAGAACCAGGTTCTCAAAGCCATTTTTTATGCCTCATAAGGTGCAAGGGGACAGGGGGTTATGGAAGCAGAAATTACGGAGCCTTTCATTATTTATCTGCTTTTTCCTGAACCGGAGACCAGTGCTCGTTCCGGAAAAGCAGAAAAATCGCTACATTTAACCATTTATCTGCCGCCCCGACCGTCTGGCCCTGCCGCCCCGGCCGTCTGGCCCTGCCGCCCCGACCGTCTGGCCCTGCCGCCCCGGTCGCCTGGCCCTGCCTCCCGGCTGCCGGTACCTATAAAATGAACCCTATAAAATAGGGTAGCCCCGGTGGAAATCCACCGGGGCTTTTGGTTTGTAACAGGGACGAGACCGGATATGCTTTGGAGAAAACTGTTTTTAAGAAGAACCAAGGGATTCTTGTATTATTGGCAAGAATTTGAACAATTACAGTTAAACATATCGTTTCGGTCTTCGACCACTGAAATTAACTATTTAAATAACTTTAATTATTATATATGTAAAAAGAAAATAAGTACATTGCAAAAAGTGCTTGAAACATTGCAAAAAATACTGTATCCTTGTAATAACAATAGAAAGGTAGGTGATAGTATGCCCGCATCTTATGAAAAGAAAGGCTATATGAATGAGAATTATCACTTTTTCCATTTAAATGACAGTGTGGGAAAGGAAACAGATTTTCACTTTCATGATTTTGATAAAATAGTAATCCTAATTTCCGGAGGTGTCAACTATACTTTGGAACATGAGACATTTTCTTTAAAGCCGTGGACGGTTTTGGCGGTTCCTCATCACACCATACATAAGGTGACGGTGGATAAGGAAGTGCCTTATGAGCGTATTATCATTTATTTTGACCGGATGTACATGAAAAGTCTTATGCCGGCCTTTCATATTTTAAGCAGCTTTGATATGGCGCAGCAGACGGGGGGATATTTGTTAAAGCCGTCCGAGAAGGAGTGCGACAGGCTGAAGTATTTGCTGGAACAGATGGAGGCCTTTCAGAAAGATGAGGATTTTGGATCTCAGGAGTACAAGGATGCGCTGATGGTTCAGATTCTGATTACCCTTGGCAGAATGAATTGTGTGGGCTGTAAACAGTCACCGCCACGGTATGATGGGAAGATTCAGATTGTTTTATCCTATATTAATGAGCATTTATCTGAGGATTTAAGCGTGGAGAAGCTGGCGGATTTAATTCACCTTAGTAAGTCCTATTTTATGCACTTATTTAAGGAACAGACCGGGGAGACGGTGTATGCCACCATTTCTCAAAAGCGGCTATTATATGCTGCCAGACTGATTCGAGAAGGGATGCCGGTGAACAATGCGGTGGTAGAGTGCGGATTCGGTGATTACACCACATTTTATCGCAGTTTTAAGGCGGCCTTCGGAATTAGTCCAAGTAAGCTGAAGACTTTGTAAGATTTCATTTCACAAAAATATTAAATGTATGAATTATAATGCTTTCATGAAAACAGGAGGATAGTACATGACACACCATTTTGACTGGTTTTTTGTATCCAATATTACATCAAATATGTTGGCATTTTTTATGATGTCTATGTTGTGGTATAATTATTCCTGGGAAACGGAAGTTCTTCGTGAAGAAAACATTATATTAAAACGGATGTGCAAGATTGTGTTGTTAAGTATTTTAGCGGATACCATCACAGTGTTTGCAGAGAGTTTTACCATTGGATATGTCAATTATATCATTATATATGGAGCTCATTTGTGGTTGTTTATTGCAGATTTGATTTTTGCACCTCAGTGTGTGGAATTGATAATGAGCCATATTCGAGGGGAATTACCTAAGGTTTATAAACGGATTATGCATGCCAGCATTGCCATTGGAGTGTCCGCCCTGCTCGTTAACTTTGCCTATCCCATTGTGTTCAGACTGGAAATCGGCCGTGGATATGTGCGAGGGGGATTTTATCCTTACTTTGTTGTGGCAGCAATGGTTGTGGTTGCCAATTCCATGGGTGTTTACATTAAAGAAATCAAAGGAGGCGGTTCCCTTCGATTCTTTCCGGTGTGGGAATATGCCATTCCGGCCACGGTGGGAATTATCATGGAGGCAGCAATTCCGGGTATTTCCGTAATCTGGTCCATGATGACCATAATGATAGCAGGCATGGTTATCAGCTTTCAGAACGAAATTGCCTATCGAGATCCTTTAACCGGGCTTTATAATCGGTTATACTATGATAAGGTGCGTAAGGAAGTGACTTCTAAAAGTCATCATTTGTATTCCTATATTATGGTGGACATGAATGGATTTAAGGAGATCAACGACGTGTACGGTCATAAGGAGGGAGACAGAGCTCTGGTTGCCATGGCCAAGATGATGGATAAGGTGGCAGGAAAGAATGGCGTGGTCATTCGAATTGGCGGTGATGAGTTCCTCATTCTTCTAAGTGTAAAAGAAGAGAAGGAGGCAGAAGCGTTGATTGACCGCTTGAAGAAGGATATTGCTTTTTACAATGAAGTCAGCCTGAAAAAATACGACTTATCCGCAGCTATGGGAGAAGTAACCGTATGTGCATCGGCCACCTCCATGGACGAAATTAAGCAGGCCATTGATGCTAAGATGTACGAAGACAAGAAGATATATTACGAGACCCACGATCGAAGACAGAAAAAGTAGGTGTAAAGAGAATGAAAAAGGGAGCATGGCAGATGTTTGGCATCGGCCTAATGGTGTCATTATTTCTAGGATGTACACAAGTAAAAGCGGAAAATTTAAATTTGGATAAAACTAAGCATGGAACTTATGAAGGGCACAAATATGAGGTGTATGCAAACGGAATGACCTGGAAACAGGCAAAGACCATGTGCGAAGAGTTAGGGGGACATCTGGTCACCATTACATCTTCTAAAGAACAAAAATATGTAAAATCCTTACTGGATTATTCCGGTACCATGAACTACTGGCTGGGGGCAAAAAAGAAATCCGGCAAGTTCAACGCATGGATCACGGGGGAAGACATGAGCTACACCAAATATGCAACGGGAGAGCCTTCCGGCAATGGCAGCTATCTTATGATGTATGCCTATAACAATCCAAATACCACCGGTAATGACAAGGGAAAATGGAACGATATAAAGAATACCGGCGTCTACAACAAGGAAAGCTGGTTTGGTCTGAAGAATTTTGGCTTTATCTGTGAGTATGAAAATGAAAAGGGCCACGTCCACAGTTATGAGAATCCTATTTTTCACTGGAATTCGGATAAAAGCTGCACCGCCACTTTTACCTGTGCCTGCGGGAAAACCAAAGACCGAAAGTGCACAGTCACCAAGAAGGTGGTAAAACGGGCAACATTGAAAAGTAATGGAAAAGCCACCTACACGCCAAGGGTAACCTATAAAGGAAAGACCTATACCGGCGAAGGAAAAACTTTTACCACATACAAGGCAAGCAAGGTCAGCATTGCAGATGACGGTTATCATTACACCGGCGGAGAGGTGTACCTCGGACTTTCCGTTAAGGATTCCAAGAACACCCTGATTAAAAAAGAGAATTACGATGTTACCTTTGTAAAGGACAACAAACAGGTGGAAGCACCGGTTGACAAAGGTGACTATAAAATTAAAATAAAATTTAAAAATCTATATTCCGGCAGCAAGAGCTTGGGATTTAGTATTTACGAAAACAAAACGGTGGAGCAGAGGCTGAATCATTTGATCAAGGTCTGGAAAGGATTTTATTTTACCACCACAGGGGAACCTGCCACTTACAACATGGATCCCTTGACCAAAAACACGGCAGTAGCTTCCGGTGAATATTTCCATAAACGTATGGGCTTTTCCTTTGTATCGGAAAAAGCAGCTGCGGCAGTATTCCCTTATTATAAGACCAATGGGGGAACAGGGTACCCTACCGGATGGACCTGTGCAGGATTTGGAACCTTCGCCGAATGGTATATCGGAAGTGGAGGAAATATGTCTAAGGCAGTAACCACCACAGCCACTGCGGTGAATGTGGACAATACCTATGAAGGGGTTAAGGACTACATTCAGGTGGGAGATTTGATTCGCTATGGCACTGCATCTTCCAAGAGCAGCCATTCCGCCATTGTGGTCAGCATCGATGAAACAAGTGGAATCAAGGTTTTGGATGCCAATTATACCAGCTTGTCCAAAATTGTTACGGGCAAGAAAACCGATTACAACTACGTGGATGTGCATGATATTCCATACAGTAATCAGGGCGGATATTATACAAAGTTAACCATCAATCATATACAATAATTTTAGGGCGGTCGTTGACCGCCTTTATTTATGCCACCCCTTGAATTAGGGTAACCTTTTGTACTATACTGTTAGTATCATAATGAGGGCGAGGGTTTATGGATGGTTTGGGTTATTTTATGCGCTTTAGGTTTATTTTTATTCATTAGTTACGCAAGACTTTCCGATGCTTCTTTCAAGGAGTTTGGAACTATGGTAATCAAAGGTTGTAAAACCGTTACCAATATTATCTTTACCTTTGTATTTATTGGAGTTTTAACAGGAATTTGGCGTGAGGCCGGAACCATTCCGGTGATTATTTGTTATGCGTCAAAGTTGATCAGGCCATCGGTATTTTTACTGATGACTTTTTTATTGAATTCCATGGTTTCCTTTCTAACGGGAACCGGCTTTGGCACAGCGGCTACCATGGGCGTTATCTGTGCGGAAATGGGTCGCACCATGGGCGTGAATCCAATGATTACCGGCGGCGCTGCCATGTCCGGAATTTTCTTTGGGGATCGTTGTTCTCCGGTATCCACCAGTGCTATGTTGGTGGCTGCAGTTACTGACACCAATCTCTATGACAATCTGAAAAATATGGTGAAATCCGCCGCAGTTCCTTTTACCCTGAGCTGTATTATTTATGGGGTTATGGGTTTCTTTCTTTCGACAAAAGGAATCACCATGGACATGGACGCCGTGTTTGCAAAAGAATTTGTCATTCGTCCCATTTCTTTGATTCCCGCCATTGTAATCCTGGTGCTTTCTGTATGCAAGGTGCCGGTGCGAATAGCCATGGCAGCAAGTATTCTAACGGGAGTGCCAATTTGTATGGTGGTGCAGGGAGATGGGGTTATGCGAATTCTCCATTCTGCAGTTCTTGGCTTTGCTCCGGTGGATCAAGAGGTGGCAAAAATTATGAGCGGCGGAGGCATTATTTCCATGATGAAGGTCATTGGCATCGTGTTGATTTCTGCCTGCTATACTGAGTTTTTCGGTCGTACCGGAATTCTGGTAGGACTTCAAAAACTGATTGAAAAGGTGGCACACAAAACCTCAGCCTACATTGCAGAACTTTTAACCACTTATTTGATTGGTGCCATGTCCTGCAATCAGTCCCTGACCATTATTTTAACCAATCAGCTGTGTCGCGGCTTTAACGATGATAAAGAACAAAGGGCTTTGGATCTGGAAGACAGCTCTGTAATTGTACCTGCCATCATTCCATGGTCCATCGCTTGTAGCGTACCGCTATCCGTTATGCGAGTGCCTAATACCACCGTGTTTGTAACTTTTTATTTAATTTTAATTTTATTATGGCGGTCTGTCCGTTCACTGTATACTAAGAAAAGGATGTAATCTATGAAGAACTGGCGAGACTGATCTCTGAGAATCTTAATACGGATTGGACAGCAGCCAGAATGCTTGCGATTTTAAATGATCGCAATCGAATAATGGAAAAGAAAGAACTGGAATAATTGCCAAGAGAAAACACCCCCTTGACAATTCAGTTTCCTAAGACTATCATTTTACTTAGTGTTCGTTATGACTAACATTAAATGGTCAAGACTAACTAGAATGAGAAAAGTCAGAGGGAAGACGAGATGATAGTTGCATTAATTTTTTGCGTGTGTATCCTTTTGTTTTTATGGGATAAATACGCTCCTTCACTGGTGGCATTGGCAGGATGTGTTGCCCTTGTTGTGACAGGGGCAAGCCCCATCACCGATGCTTTTTCCGGATTCATTAACGATATTGTATATATCATTCTTGGTACGGAACTACTTGGAATCGCATGTCAGGAAAGCGGTCTGGCATCCTTAGTTTCCGATTTTATCTGTAAAAATATGAAAGGTGACAACGCCAAAAGCGTAATGAAGAAGCTGATTTTCTTCCTTGGAGTTGGAGCTGCCATATTATCTGCATTTATTAACAATCAGGTGGTTTCTTCACTTGTACTAATCACATGTATCAGTATTTCGGGTAAAGAGGCCAGTGTGAATGTGAAAACCATTACACTGCCAATTATCTACGCGGTGATCTTAGGAGGGCAATGCACCCTGGTCGGTGCGCCGGCAACCCTGATTTCTTCGTCCATGTCAGAGGAACTGACAGGATATAAGCTGTCCATGTTCAGTCTGCTTCCAATGGGGGCGCTGATTATGGCAGTGGGTATTTTATATCTCAGCTTTTTTGGCGTGCAACAGGGTGAAAAGGTGTGGGGCGAGAGTGCTCCCTGCAAAATGCCAAAACAAATTGCCGTGACGCCAGTAAAAAACAGCAAACAAAAATGCCTGGTGGTACTTTTTGCCGGACTTGTAATGATTACCCTGTTTATAACCAATGTGGTGTCTGTGGGAATGGCTTCCATGGTGGCCGGATTGATTTGTCTGTTTGGCGGTGTAATGCCGGCAAAAGAAGCGTGGAAAAAGGTGGATTGGAACATTCTTATCTGGCTTGGATGCAGTATTGGAATGGCAAATGCCTTAAATCAAAGCGGCATACTGCAACACATGTGTGACGTGGCAATGCTACATATGCCAAAAACCATCCATCCGGTGGTGTTATTGATTGCCATGGTACTTGTGACCACCATACTCAGCAATTTTATTGCCAACACCACCACAGTTATTATGATAATTCCCATTGCGGTAAGCATTGTAAAACAATACGGATTTGAAGTGGAACCTTTTGTCATTGCCATCACCATGGCGGCGGGATTTTCCGTGATGACCCCTCTTTCCTGCGGTTTTATCGGAATGACCATGAGACTGGGATATAAATTCAATGATTATATAAAATACGGTGCCAAATTCCAGGCACTAATAACAACGCTGGTGATTGTCATGACAGTGGTTATGTATAAATTCTAGGAAAAGGAGACATTATGTTTATAGAAGTAAAGAATGCGGTAAAAAAATACGGCAAAGGCGACGCAACAGTGTACGCCTTAAATTCTGCGGAGCTGGAAATTGAAAAAGGTGAGGTATGCGTTATTTTGGGTCCATCCGGTTCCGGTAAAAGTACACTGCTGAATATTTTAGGCGGACTGGATCACCTTGATGAAGGCAGCGTAAAAATTGACGGAAAGGAGATCACAGGGCTGAATGCAAAACAACTTACAGAGTATCGCCGAAGCGATGTGGGATTTGTATTCCAGTTTTATAATCTCATTCCGGATTTGACAGTTAGGGAAAACATTGAAGTGGTTTCGGATATTTCAAACAAGGCACTGGATGCTACAGAGATTATGAAGGCACTTGGAATTGAAGAGTATAAATATCGTTTTCCAAGAGAGTTGTCCGGAGGACAACAGCAAAGAACTGCCATAGGAAGAGCATTGATTAAAAATCCAAAGATTCTTCTTTGCGATG
>JAILCP010000026.1 GCA_024680055.1 Lachnospiraceae bacterium
AGAGTCAACCTACATATTCCACAAACACAACAACATAAGGAGAGGGAGGTAATTCAATGTACGGATTAAAAGAAATGTTATTAAAAGAGAAGCTGTATTTAGAAAACATTGTTGCAAAAATGGATAAGGAGGAGAAAATAGCACCGGAAGGGACCCTTCGTATATCGGTAGATCATGGTAAAGTCAGATATTATCATTGCATAGAGGATAAATATGGTGATTATATTCCAAGGGAGAATAAGCAATTACCGCGGGATTTGGCGCAAAAGACCTATAACAGTTCAGTGGTTAAGGCGGCGCAAAGGCGATTAAAGTTAATTGCAAGATTTTTAAGCGGTTATAGCGATGATGAAGTGGACAGATTATTTGAAAATTTGCATTCGGAAAGGAAAGTATTGATAACGCCTGTTGAGCTACCCTATAGTCAATTGGAGGCGCAGTGGTATGCGACGCCATATATAAGAAAAGGGTTTTCGGAAGATTCACCGGTGATTTTAACAGAAAAAGGAGAGCGTGTGAGATCAAAATCAGAGAAAATTCTAGCTGATTATTTTGAAAGAAATAATATTCTATATAAATATGAGAAACCGCTGAATTTAGAGGGATATGGAGTGGTCTATCCGGATTTTACCTTTTTCTCTGAAAAATACAGGAAAGAAATATTTTGGGAGCACGAAGGGATGATGGATCATATGGATTACGCGGGAAGGGCGATAAAGAAAATTAATAATTATCAAAAAAATGGAATATACCCGGGAGAACGTTTGATTCTAACTTTTGAGACGTCCCAGGAGCCCTTAAACTCGAAAATTGTGAAAAAATTGGTGGATAAATATCTACGGTAAATTTGTAAAAGAGAACGGAAATATCCTTCTAGGGAATGGGAGGTCGCATTGTATTGCATATTGGGATGCGGCCCGAGAAAATGAGGCTGAAATTAAGCTTTCAGGGGCTTCTCTTCTGATGCGTATAACAACTTCAGCAGTATTGGGGTAATAATGGAGCTTATAACTATAAGAAGAATTACCGCAGTGAAATAACTGCTGTCGATTATTTGGGCCTTAAGACCCCGTTGGGCAACAATAAGGGCAACCTCTCCTCGCGTCATCATGCCGATTCCAATCTTAAGACTATCTAGTTTACTAAATCGTAAAAGTTTTGCGGCAAGACCGCATCCGATTACTTTTCCCAAAAGACCAACAATTACAAATGCAATAGAAAAAGCAAGAATTGTTACGTCAACAGTTTTTAAATTGGTTTGCAGTCCTACGCTGGCAAAGAAAACAGGACCAAAGATCATATAGGAGTTGATATCCATTTTTTTGTCAATGTATTGAGAGTCATCAAGTGAGCTTAGTATAATACCGGCGACATAGGCACCTGTTATATCTGCAACGCCAAAGTATTTTTCGGCAATATAGGAAATGGAAAACGCCAAAACGATGCTTAAGATAGAGATCCTTCTGGTATGAGGCCATTTTTTATCGATTGCCTGCATAATCTTAAAAATGATGATTCCGGCAACGAAGGAACAGGCGAAAAAGGAAACGGTTTTAATACATACATTTGTGATGTTGGCGCTGGGATCTTTTAGTCCCAATACGGAGGTGAGGACAACGATTCCGATAACATCATCTATAATAGCGGCACTCATGATTGTGGTGCCTACATAAGATGAAATTTTTCCAAGTTCTTTAAGGGCTTGTACTGTAATGCTGACAGATGTGGCTGTAAGAATAGTTCCGATGAACACGGCTTGAATAAATCTGGAGGATCCAAATGGAGCGTAACCGTAAAAGCACATGTAAAGAATAGTACCAAATACAAGTGGAATAAATACACCGGCCAGGGCAATCAGGGTAGCTTTTAATCCGGATTTTTTAAGCTTATTGATATCTGTTTCCAGACCGGCACTAAACATAAGGAGTATGACGCCAATTTCTGCCATTCCCTGTAAAAAATTATTTTCTGTAACCAGATTAAATAAGGAAGGTCCTATGAGAAGACCTGCAACGATTTCACCGGCAACCTGAGGGACATTTACCCTACGTGCCAGCAGACCAAATAATTTTGCACTGATAAGTATGATTGCTAAATTTCTTAAAACTTCTAAAGTATCCATTGTTTTACTCCTTTCATCTGACAATGTAGATTATACGTCTTGAATTCTAATAAGAAAAATAATATATTTTTACTATAATAATTAGTAATTACTTATAAGCGGAGGGGAGTTATGACACTTAGACATATGATAATATTCCGTACCGTATGTGAATCGGATTATAATTCAACAAAGGCGGCTAAGGCACTGAATATGACACAACCGGCAATCAGCCTTGCCATAAAGGAATTGGAGCAGTATTACGGAATTATATTGTTTGATCGTATAGGGCGAAGACTTAGGATTACGGATGCGGGGCAGGTTTTTTTACAATATGCCATCCATATATCAGATCTTTTTAACGATATGGAGACCGGTCTTCGAGACTGGGATTCAAAAGGTGTTCTGCGTGTTGGTGCCAGTATTACAATAGGGTCACAATTTTTGCCACAGTACGTTAAAGCATATTATGAGATGTATCCTGAAATAGATGTGAGGGTATTTGTGGAGCAGACCGACAGGCTTGAGAGCAGAATACTTAAGAATGAAATCGATTGTGCCTTGATAGAAGGACCGCCCCATGATTCTAGGATTATATCAAAAGCGTATATGGAGGATAACTTAAGTGTGATATGCTCTGCACAACATGGCTGGAAGCAGGGACAGGTGATATCGGTAGATGAGTTTAAAAATCAGAAAATCCTGCTGAGAGAACCGGGAAGCGGTACAAGAGAAGTGTTTGATCTTGTTATGAAACAGGCGGGAATTCATATTGTACCATCCTGGGAGGCAATGAGTACAAGTGCCCTGATTAATGCGGTGATTGCAGAATTGGGAATCGCAATTTTGCCGCAAAGGATGATTCTTCCGGTGCTTGAAAGCGGAAAGATTATTACTGTAGATGTGGAGGGGCTTAATTTTAAGCGAAATTTTTATATTATATATCACAAGGACAAGTTTTTGGTCCCATCGCTAAAAAGATTTATGAGCCTATGCGGTGATTTATAGCAAGCAGATGTTGAACACAATGGAATGATGAAGTATAATGGTAAATGTTTTTTGTTTAAACGATAATTTAAAATAATTAATGGAGGCGCTCATTAATGGAAAGCTTATTAACATTTATCAGTACAGTATGTGGCAGAATTCAGGTTGTGTCAGATTTGTTCTGGAATTTCCCGACCAATTTTTCATGGTATGCCAATATTCCTATTTTAGGAAATTTTTCACTGGCAATCATTTTGTTGATTGGTTCAGGAATCTATTTTACAATTCGACTTCGATTTATACAGGTGCGTAAGTTCGCCCATGGAATCAGTGTTCTTAAGAACAGCAAAGCAAAGACCGGTATTACACCCCTTGCAGCTTTTTTCCTATCAACGGCAATGAGAGTGGGCCCGGGAAATATTCTGGGTGTCACCGGAGCAGTATCCGTGGGAGGTCCGGGAGCACTTTTATGGATGTGGATTTCCGCATTTTTTGGAATGGCCACAGCTTTTGTGGAGTCTACCCTTTCTCAGATTTTTAAGGAGAAAAAAGAGGAAGAGTACATTGGAGGTATGGCCTTTTACGGAAGAAAATTATTGAAAAATTCTGCCGTGGTAGGTGTGGTACTTTCCTTGATGTATATTATCTACGCAATTTTATGTTTCCCGGCGCAAGGCTTTAATACAGTGTCTGCCATGGGACAAATTGCAAGTATTATTAGTGGGAAAGAACTTCCAACCAATCATGCTGTTTATTGGATTGGCTTTTGTATTGTAATTCTGGCAACCTGTGCCGTATCTTTTGGAGGAACCAAAAAGATTTCAAAGGTTACCGACGTTATTGTGCCGATTATGGCCATTGTATATGTGTTAACCGTTGTGGTTCTTATTTTAATTAATTTTACCCGTATTCCGTGGTTCTTCTATGCGGTATTTACTGAGGCATTTAAGCCGGAAGCAGTGTTTGGAGGAGCCTTTGGTATTGCCCTTATGCAGGGTGTAAAACGAGGTTTGATGTCCAATGAAGCCGGTCAGGGTACCATTACCATGCCGGCAGCAGCATCCGATGCGGCTCATCCTTGTGATCAGGGATGCGTCCAGGCCATTGGTGTATTTCTTGATACCATTGTAATCTGTACATTGACCGGATTTGTAGTAATTATGGGTCGGGTATGGCTGACAGAT
>JAILCP010000088.1 GCA_024680055.1 Lachnospiraceae bacterium
TTCCCCAAACAACACAATTTTTTCACAGACATTTTCCACCAAATATACTAACATGAGAATAAGAATTAAAAAGGAGTGTCTATGTATTATTCAGCTTTTGGACTTTTGGCTCTGGTGATCCATTTCATTATTAACTTTGAGACTTTGAAGACTCCAAGTACCAGAACCAAAACCACCCTTGAAATAACTTATCGGCGATTTCTATTTTCTGTGATGTTTTATTACATTACGGATATTTTATGGGGAATTCTCTATAATATGTCCAATATTCCCCTGATTTATATTGATACGGTGCTATACTATTTTGCCATGTGTGTATCCATATTCTTCTGGATTCAATTTGTTACTTCCTATTGGGAGAAAAACAACTTTTTCAGCAAGTTGTTATCCCAGATTGGATGGCTTTTGATTTCCTTTTATGTGCTTGCACTCATTGTCAATGTATTTCGACCTATTATGTTTTATTTTGGGGAAGATGAGCGCTATTTACCGCTACCGGGACGTTCTGTGGGACTTGCGATTCAGGTTGGACTGTTTTTAGTCTCCTCCCTGTACAGCTTCTTTTTGACGTTCCACCAGGATAAGGATTACTCAAAACATTATCTGGCCATTGGTATTTCCGGTTTAACCATTACGGTTTTTATCATTTTGCAGGCGTTGTATCCGTTTATTCCTTATTATGCCATTGGTTCCATCATTGGAACCTGCGCCATTCACTCCTTTGTTGTGGCAGAAGAGCGGGCACAGAAGGAACGAGAACTGATTCTTACCAGACGTCAGGCTTATAGGGATGCACTGACCAGTGTAAACAGCAATATTGCTTATACCGAGGCAAAAGAAAACTGGAACGTAGACATTTTATCCAAGACTCTTACAGAATTTGGTGTGATTGTTTTTGATGTGAATAACTTAAAAATCATCAACGATAACATGGGGCACAAGATCGGAGATCAGTTGATTAAATCTGCCTGCTCCACCATTTGCCAAAAGTTCAAGCATAGTCCTGTTTATCGTATTGGAGGCGACGAATTTTTGGTTTTCCTGCAAAATGAGGACTACAAGAATCGTGAATCCCTGTTTCAATCCTACAAGGATCAAATGATTGAAAATGTTCATAATAACGGACTGGTGGTTGCTTGTGGCATGGCAGTTTTTGATGAAAGTACGGATCATGACTACAATGACGTTTTTACCAGAGCAGACAAAAACATGTACGAATTTAAAACCACCCTGAAGGCAGAAAAAGAAAAACACAAAAAACTGAAAAAGAAATAATAAAACGGGCAATACCAATGTTTTTACACATGGTTTTTGCCCGTTTCTTTATTCACATCTTTGGTATGCCCTTCGAAGACTTCCGTCCCCTAAGGTGATTATTCCGCAAAATTCAAACCCAAGTTTTTTCAACAAGCCCTGCATTGGCTTATTGTCTTCATGAGTATCAATGCGCATATTGTAATCACACTGCTCATATACCCAGTTTAAAGCAAAAGTGGCAACTCCCTTGGTACCCTTTGCAGAGGCAACACGATGAGCAAAACCGTAAGGTCTGTCATTTAGCCATGCACCGTCGATAACCTGATAGGTTGGTTCTGACCCTATATCAAAGAAAAAGGTTCCAAGAATTTCTTTCTCTTCTTCTACCACGTAACTTTTTCCCTGTTTTATATCCAAAAGCACCCGGTCATAGGAAGGTTCCGTATCTTTCCACTGATTTGGATTCCCGTTGTCCCTCATAAACTGACGGGCATAGGCATAAATCGCAAGAATTTCATCCAGATCCTGAATTGTTGATTTTCTGATTTTCATAACAAACCTCCCTGTTCATATCTCTTTACAACGGGTAAGGCCCCCCGATTTCTTACGAAACCGAGGGGCACTTATGGAGTTGTATATTATGTAAGTTTTTTGCAAATAATTAGTTGTTGTAATTTTTCTAACAACAAGTTCATTATAACATAACATCCTATTTTGTAAACACTATTTTTCCATTGCAAATAGTTTTTGTAACTTTCCCACATAATTTTCTACCTATGAAGGGAGAATTCGTAGATTTTGATACAAAAGCGTCGGAAACTACCCATTCCCGGTTTGGATCGAAGATTACAAGGTCACCCGGGCCTCCCACATAGATTTTACCTGCATCCAGTTTGTATAGTTCTGCCGGGTTCACTGTCAACGCACGTAAAACGGTCATCAACGGTATTCCATATTCTTTTACCCCATAGGTCATAAGAAGGCCAAAAGCAGTTTCCAGGCCAATCATTCCGCTTGGGGCTTTTGCAATTCCCCGTTCCTTTTCTTCTTTACTGTGAGGCGCATGATCGGTGGCAATCATATCAATTACGCCATCTTTCAATCCCTGTAAAAGCGCCTGTCGATCCTTCTCTGTACGAAGGGGAGGATTCACCCTTGCAAGGGCACCTTGCTCCAATACCAAATCCTCTGTTGCAGATAAATGCTGCGGGGTTACTTCCCCATAGACCCTGATGCCATCCTTCTTTGCTTTTCGTATTAAATCCACGGTAACGGCGCTGGAAATATGTTGTATGTTTAATTTGGCACCGATTTTTTTGTTCAGCATCAAATCTCTTGCCACCAAAGTGTACTCAGCTTCATCCGGAGCTCCCGGAAGTCCAAGCTGTTCTGATACCGTTCCTTTGTTCACGCCCTGGCTATACATTAACTTACCATCCTCTTCGTGTAAGGAAATGGGAACATCCAATTCTTTGCACTTTTTAAGCGCCTCCCGCATGAGACCGGCGTTTTCAATGGGTACGCCATCATCGGTAAAACCTTTTACCCCGGCCAGATGGAGTTCCTCCATGGAGGTTAATTCTTCACCTTTCATGCCCTTTGTCACATTTGCGGTCTGCAAAACGTGGATTGGCAGCTTGTCTTCTCTGGCCTGCAATTCCTTATATATATCCACATCATCCACCGGTGGTTTTGTATTGGCCATACAAATCACTGTGGTGTATCCGCCGGCTGCTGCAGCGGCAGATCCTGTTACAATATCTTCTTTATGGGTCAATCCCGGATCTCTAAAATGCACATGCACATCCACAAACCCCGGCGCCACAATCTCTCCTGCTGCATCAATCACTGTTTCATAATGATTTCTCTGCACCTCCTCGGGTTCATAGATTCCTGTGATTTTTCCTTTATCGTCAATGACAATGTCTTTTTCCTCATCCAGATTCGTTGCAGGATCCATTACCCTGCCGCCTTTAATTAAGATCATGCTTCTCTCCTTACTTTCCATTACCTTTTTGCTGCTTTTATTATAATCAAAAACCTTCTTTTTACAAAGACTACCCGTTAAAAAAATCACTTTTTAGACAAAAACGGTGATTATAATGTGAATAGAATATGCACAGGAGGGAATCAAGTATGAAAGGTAAAACAATCAAAAAGCGCGGAAGCATCGGAAGAGTATTATTGTCCATACTTTTACCGGTCACCATCGTAGGAATCGCCGTGATTATCCTGTTTATGGTAAATAGCGCCAAAAAAACCATCACCGAACTTACATCCCATTATCTGGAGGCCGAAACGTCCGGCAACGCTGCATCCATGGGATCTGAAGTTCAATCTTTGGTAGCAAATTTCGATCAGTATTGTGAAACACTGGAAACCGTAAAATTTGCTAACAAAAAAGAAATTGCAAATTACATTAAACCATCCACCGGTTATGAAGGCATGAAAAGCAGTGGTCTATATATCGGTTATGAAGATGGCGATTACGTTTTTGCCAATGGTACAAAGATGCCAAGCGATTACGATCCAACCACACGTTTCTGGTATGAGACCGGAATGGAAAATGATAAACCAACGATTTTGGCACCATACATGGATCAGGCAACCAATTCCCTTTGTACTTCTTTTGTAAGAAGAATCGATTTTGCCGATGGAACTCACGGTGTTGCAGGTATTGATATTTACCTTACAACCTTACAGGAAGAAGCAACATCCATCAAACCTCTCGGTAAAGGAAATACCATGATTATCGACCCTGTAAGTGGTTATATTATTTCCTATAAAGACGCAAAATTAAACGGCACAACTGTTGCTGAGGCTAATATACCATTCTTGAATGACGCCATGGGTGTTATTGAGGCTGAGGCCAATAAAACAACAATTGTAAAAGATAAAGCAGGAAACAAACACTACATTGCAGCGATTTTAATTCCTGGAACCACCTGGTCCCTTGTATCCGATATTTCCGAAGATACTGCTTTGGCAGATGTACACTCCTTCCAGAAGGCAGCCATCTTCATTATGATTATGGTATTACTTATTTTAACCATTATCATCTTACTGACTGTAAGCAAAGTTATTTCCAAACCTCTTGGAAAACTGTCCCGTCAGATTTCCACTTTAAGCAGCGGCGATCTTACAGTGGACTTTGACACAACCAGAAATGATGAAGTTGGATTGATTGCGGGAGAATTACAGAACTTCGTGGAATCCATGCGTGAAACCATCGGAGGCATTAAGCTCACTGCAGATAAGTTAAAAGGTGAAGCAAGCACCAGTAAAGATCTTGCTACCAACATGACTTATCAGACCCAGGAACAGTCTCAGAGCGTATCTCAAATCCGTGACGCCCTTGACGGAATTTCCAGTGCGGTTACCGAAATTGCCAACAGCGCAACCACACTTGCCCATTCCGTAAGTGATTTGACAACCACCAGCGACGAAGCCGGTAAAGTTATGAAAGACTTAATTGTTCGTGCAGATTCCGGTCGAAAAGATATGAAGAACGTACAGCTTCATATGGATGGAATCAGCGAATCCATGGCAGCTATGAACCACTCCGTTCAAACAGTTGATGAATCTGCAAAACAGATTACCAATATCATTGAAATGATCAGCTCCATTGCAGATCAGACCAACCTGTTATCATTAAATGCTTCCATCGAAGCAGCAAGAGCAGGTGAAGCCGGTAAGGGATTTGCCGTTGTTGCAACCGAAATTGCAAAACTTGCTTCCGATTCCGCAGCTTCTTCACAGGAAATTGCATCTATTATTGATAACATTACAAAACAGATTGAAGCTTTGGCCAACCAGTCCCGTGCCAACGTATCTGCCATTAACGAAAGTCATGACGCCGTTGCCACTGCAGAAGGTACCTTCAATCAGCTTGTAAATGACCTTGGTGGCGTTGGACATTCTATCCAGGGCATGGATGTAATGATGAAAGACGTAGACGAAATTGCTACCAACATGGCTGCTATTTCTGAAGAACAATCCGCAAGTACACAAGAAATTCTTGCAACTGTTGAAAACCTTGCAGCAAGCTCCAGTGAAATTGCCCTAAACAGTGGTGATGTGGATGCCGGTGCCAATACTGTATCCGGTTCCGCTGAAAACATCGGAACTGCCCTTGATATTTTCAAGTTCTAGAAAAACATTTTAATAGCCAAAAGAGTTGCCACAGCTTTGTGACAACTCTTTTTTATGAATTCATCTGTTTCTTTTCTGTAATATCTACAAACATGCCAACATAAGAAAGGGGTACCCCATTCTCCCGTCGAAGCAGTCTACCGATTGCATGAAACCATCTCCATTGGCCATCTTTGGTTTTCAAGCGATATTCCACATCGTATGTTTTCTTGTTTGAATAGTCGTTAATTGTATCATGAAAGGCTTTCAGTACCGCCTCCCGCTCATCGGGATGCACCAGTTTAGACCAGGCCTCCAATTCATTTGGAAAATCCGTTTCGTCTTTGTATCCAATCATTTTTCGGAACTGCTGACTCCATTCTACACTGCACATTTTACCCTGTTCATCAAATTCCATACCCCACATTCCGGAGTGGAGGGCCTCATGCATTACTTCAATGGTTGCAATTTTATGTGCCGCCAGTCTTCGTTCCTTGGTATCTTTCAAGGCCGCCTTATCTGCATACATCTTTGCATCCGCTTCCTTGGTAACCAAATCGATGTTATCTTCGTCCTGTCGCATGTTGTATCCAAAAGCGCATACATATTTGGTCTTTGCCAAGGCGTCCTTCATTTTCTGAATGTCATCCCGTACCTCTTGTTCATTTGTGGCAAAATACAAAATAATAAATTCATCTCCACCGGTACGATAGACTTTCTTTCTATGGTTCTTTTCCCAGGTTAAACACTCTGACACGGTTTTCAAAGCCGTATCTCCCGCATCATGTCCGTAATTGTCATTATACAGCTTCAGATCGTTCATATCCACAGATACCACGGCACTGATACTGTCTTTTTCTTTCTGTATATCCGCATAGTAGCACTGTCGATTCAGCAACTTGGTCAATGGGTCCGTCTTAGCTCCGTTCATATACAAAAACAGATAATAAAGCATTAACACCGAAGAAAACAATGTGCTGTAATCCACATCCCGTTTTGCAACCACATGCAATATCACACCGATCAATGCCACTCCTACACCATAAATAATTCCTCTTTGATCTTTCCGACTCATATACGAGTAATGTCGGAAGAATCGGTACGCAAATATAAATCCGTAAAAGAAGAATACATAATAAGGTATAAAGGCAACCACTGCATTTACTGCATGGTACAAATTATTCTCATCGTAATAAAAAATCAATCTGGTCCATTGCGATGTATAAAATACCGGAAAACATATCCATAGCGGAATGTACAGCCACCATTCTCCTTTCTTTTTAAGCGCCGACATATTCATCATTTCCAGAATAATCATCGAGTGCAAAAGATAGATTGTAGCCGTTAACAACGGCCTCGCCACCGTATATGTGGTAAAACTTCTGGTCCAAAACTCAATAGACCAAAGAAGTGCCTCCACAAAAATGGATACAATAATCCCCTTGGTTACCAAAACGGTTTGACGCTTCACATGAACTCCTGCTTCCAGCATAAACCAAAGGCCCAGAATTTCGGCGAACATAATATAGTGATCCAGTAACGTTTCAAATAAAACCATATACTTCACCTTGTTTCTATTATTCTTCTTTAATTATATTCACCCTACCTATAAATATCAAGAAAGAAACTGTACTATGCCATTTTCCAATCTGCTGATTTTAACTGCACTTCTCTCATATGTTTAAAAATGCCATCTTTCTTTTCCGAAAGCTCTTTGGGACTTCCTGCTTCTTTTACCTCGCCGTCCTTAAGTACCACAATCTTGTCTGCCTCTTCCACCGTTCTCATACGATGAGCAATAATAAGAACCGTTTTATTCTGAATCAATTTTGACAATGATTCCTGAATCAAAGTTTCATTTTCCACATCAAGGGATGCAGTCGCCTCATCCAGAAGTATAATTGGCGCATCTTTTAAAAAGGCTCTTGCAATAGAAATTCGCTGTCTCTCTCCTCCGGATAACTCAGATCCGTTTTCTCCAATCATAGTCTGGTATCCCTGTGGAAGATGATCAACAAACACCTGGCAATTGGCAAGTTTTGCCGCTCTTAATACTTCTTCATCTGTAGCATCCTTTTTACCGATTCTGATATTTTCCATTACTGTATTGTTAAAAAGAGTCACATCCTGAAATACAATGGAATACATGGACAACAGTTTTTCCGGATCAATTTTGGAAATATCCATACCTCCCACCTTAATGGTACCTTCATCCACATCCCAGAATCTTGAGGCCAAACGGGATACGGTGGTCTTTCCTCCCCCACTTGGTCCGATCAATGCGGTAACCTGACCCTGTTTTGCCACAAAGGAAACATCCTCAAGCACTGTGGCATCTTTGGCATAAGAAAATTTTACATGTTCAAAGGTAATATCATAATCCTTATTACTTAAGGTATCTTCCCCTTCCTGCATAGGATGAGACAACACTTCATCCAGTCGTTCACACTGAATCTCAGTTCCTATAATTGCTGAGAAATTCTGAAGGCTTACATTCATTGGATCATACAATCTTGAAACCACCATGAAAAAGAAAAATAACGTCAAGATATCAATTTCTCCGCCGGCAAACAATATTCCACCCACTAACGCAGTGGTTCCGATACCAATTTTTAAAAGCATCTGGGCACCGGAAACGTAAATGGCCATGGTAAGTTCCGTGCGCATCGTCTCTTTTTCCACATTTTCGATCTTCTCATACAACCCCTGTAAATAAGCGTCCATTGCTCCGTTACTGCGCAAATCCCGCACAGACTCCAGACATTCCTGAATGCCATCCTGCATCACAAGCTGCTTTTCTATGGTTTTCTTCACCGCTTTTTTCTGTTTTCCCGACGAGGTATATACAATAAAAAATGCAGCGGGAATCACCCAAAAGCTGGCCAAAACCAATCGATAATCAAAGAAAAAGAACATGGATACACCCATAATAATCACAGAAATAACACCTCCGATCAGTTCCGGAATCCAATGACTTGATGCGGTTTCAATCTGAGTACAATCCGCCAAAAGGTTGGTTGTCAAATCTGTTAAGTTCTTTTTGGCAAAGTAAGACAGGGGCAATTTCCGAAGCCGTTCCGCCAGATTTTTTCTTCGAATTCCACTTTCAACATAGGTGGAAAAGAAGGTGGATTGATATTGAATGCGCTGGGTTATTGCAATACAGGCCAAAATCAACACACTTCCCACACTATACATAACAATACGCTCACTTCTCATTTCTCCGGAAAGTAAATCTCCAATAAGCTGATATAACAATCCCGCCGGCAACATTAATACAATATAAGAAACGGTACATGCTGCGCAGGCCTTTACAAGGCCGATTGCACCGTCCTTTGACAATGCATATTTATGTTGTAATTTTTCTATCATTTTATGCACCTACCTTCCACTGTACTGATTTCATATATTCTCCAAACATGGACTCATATCTTCCTTGTTGGTTTATAAGCTCCTGATGAGTGCCCTTCTCTATACAACTTCCTTCTTGAAGCACATAGATACAATCTGCATCCACCACCGTAGTCAATCGATGGGCAATCATGATTACCGTTTTATCTTTGGCAAGTTCCTCGAAGGCTTTTTGTACACTGCTTTCGTTATCCGGATCTGCAAAGGCAGTGGCTTCATCCAATATTACAATCGGAGCATTCTTTAAAAAGGCTCTTGCAATAGCAATTCGCTGCTGTTCTCCACCGGAAAGATAGGTTCCTTTTGCCCCGATAACGGTGTGAATTCCATCCGGAAGTTTTTCGATGATATCCTGACACTGTGCTTTTTTCAAAGCTTGTAAAACCTGTTCTTCACTTGCCTTTGGGTTGGCCATACGAACATTGTCAAGTATACTTTCTTTTAACAAATGACTGTCCTGAAATACAAAGGAAATGTTCTTCATCAATTCCTGTTCATCAATGTCTTTTACATCAACTCCACCGATTTTAATACTCCCTTCTTTTACATCAAAAAATCTTGCAATCAGTTGTGCCGTAGTTGTTTTTCCTCCGCCGCTAGGTCCCACAAACGCCACATGCGACCCCTCTCTAATGGTAATGTTCATGTTAGAAATGGCATTTTTCGTGGCATTTGGATAACAATAAGATACATTTTCCAATGTAATCTCTGTATTGGTTGGCATAGGTTTTTTCCCTCCTCTTTGAAGGGAATCGATTTCAAAAATATGATTCACTCTTGTTATGGCATCCACCACCGTCATCTCCTGTTCTCCGGAGTATGCCAACTTGGTCATGGCAACTGTCAAAAGCGGTGTCACCATAATGTAATACATGGTATTTAACAAAAGTTCCCCACTGACACCATTTCTTCCAAAGAAATATGCCCCTGCAATTAAAGCCACAAAAACAGCATTGATGGCAGTAATATATCGCACCATAGGCCCTGACATTTTCTTTGTATAGTCCGTTGCCCAGGAGGTAAAATCATCAATGGCATTACTGAAGCGTTTAAAACTGAATACCGTCTGTCCAAAGGTTTTAACCACCGGAATTCCTCGTACATATTCCACACCTTCATTGGAAATCACTTCCATGGCATTTTGATAATACTTCATGCTCTCCTGCATTTTGGGTCCCATCATCCCTGCGATAAAACAAAATCCAATCAAAACAGGAATGAGACATAGCACTCCGATTTTCCAGTCAAATCCAATCATCAATACAGCGATGCCAACCGGTGTTGCCGCTGCTACCGCCTTATCCGGAAGGTTATGGGCGATGTAGGTTTCTGTGGCTGCCGTGGAATCATTGACGGTGCGTCGAATCTTACCGGTACCCTCCTCATCAAACACTCCAAGAGGCAACGTCATAATATGTTTCATCAGGCTCTTTCTCATCACCGCCTGAATATGAAATGCCGCTAAATGGGTGCATAAAAGTGCCAACACATATAGTAACATGGAAATCAAAACCACACCGACAGCCTTCCAACCAAGGGCAGGAATCTCATCCAAATGTTTACCCGAAATGGCAATTTTCAACAGCTTCCATATTTCATAATAGGGTACCATAGCTAAAAGGGCGCTGACTGCTGCCAGAAAACGGCCTAAAAATATGGTTTTTTCATAACCGTCCATATACGGCTTTATTAATTTTAACGGATTTTGTTTTACTTTCATGTTCTTCCTCCTTTTTAAATTCCAAGTATCCCTTTCCAACCCGGCATAAAAAATTCTTCTACCGTATCAAGATAATGTTCGATTTGATTCCGTTCATACCCATGAACAATGGGTTCAAAAAGTGCTGTCATATAAGCGCTGATAATAATGTGAAGTTCTTCCCGACTCACATCCTTTACCTTATAACCGGAATCTTTGATGACCTGCAATGCCTGCCAAAACTTTTCTTCATGATCCTTAACCATATCATGAAGGAAATTTTCATATTTGGTACCGCCGCTGCAATTTAGCAGTAATACAAATTCTTCAGCATAGGGTATCACCGCTTCCCTCATCATCTCAATTTCCGATTGCATATGAATACCGGAAAAACTATGATTTTCAACCTGCTCATAGGATGTTTTTATATGCTGATTCATCCATTTTGACAATGCATGGATTCCCGGCTCCACAACTTTGCAAAACAAATCTTCCTTATCCTTGCAATGACGGTACAACCCGGGAGACGTGATTCCTGCCCTCTTTGCAATGTCCCGAATCGACGTTTTTTCAAATCCTTTTTCTAAAAATTCATATTTGGCTGCTTCAAGTACCCTTTGATGGGTTTGTGTTTTATCCCTTGGCATACTTTCCCCCTTCTGAAATGTACTATATGGGTTTTACCCCCTTGTTAGTTATCAACGATAACCAATTGTTAACCAACAAAAATAAAAGAGACCCAAAAGGTCTCTTTCTTATCATTAAATATTCATTTTGCATGTTGTTGGTATGCTTCATGGTATGTTCTCCGCGTTTTGTTATCGTCATTCGCCTACAATGTTAGCATTGACTAACTCCTCTGTCAAGATTTTTTTACGACTCTGAAATGATTTGTTTGCTGCTCATATAAGAGATTATAAAATAACCTCCGTAAACCAACGCCAAAATTCCTCCGGATACAAAAATGGAATTCCACATTTTCCAGGTACCAAGGGATTCCAAAAACATGGTGGCAAACTTCATTCCTGCAATACTGTGAATAATAGCAAGCCCTAGCGGTAAAAGGAAAAAGATGGCCAGCTGTGTCCGTAAAGAACCTAAAATATCTTTTTCTTCCACGCCGATTTTTCTCAAGATTCCATATCTGTCCACACTGTCCACGCACTCTGACAGACTCTTTAAGGAAAGAATGGCTCCGCTGGACACTAAGAATACCAAGCCGATGTAAATTCCAAGGAAGGCAAGTACAGCGCCAAGTCCTAACGCACTGTCAGCCACCTCTGTTTTGGTGGTGTAAACATACTCCAACGGCTTTTCGTCGGTTTCCTTTTCCATAATTTTCTCAAATCGTTCTTTTTGCTGTTTTTCAATTTTTTCTATCGCTGTTTTATCTTTTGTGATGTAGTTTCCGATAAAATAAGCAACATCACTCTTTTGATTCTTTACCACTTCATCCGGAACAACCACCACTCCGCTGTTGGTTCTGGATGCGCTAAGCTGAAGGAAACCGTTTTGACACTTTTTATATTTCGGGCTTAGTTTCTGTCCAAAAACCTCAATGGCGGTGTTGGCTTTTAAAGCAGCATCCCGATAGGTTTTCATGGACTGAAAATTACAAAGTACAATATACTGTCCCTTTGCAAGGCTCAAAGGTTTCTGATGATATAGCATCCTAAGATGATTGTAATCACTGATACCTACAATCTCCTCTTTGTTTCCTGTTTGCAAAAACGGTACGCTTTTCTTAATGTCATCCGACAATTCTCCAAAGGAATCCTCTATGGTAAAATCTTTATCTCGATAGGTGGAAAAAGTAACGTATTCCCCCATATTTTCTCCAATGTCATAGCCATATTTTTCATATAATTTACCCGTATCCTTAATATCCGGATCCTTGATTTCCACATCCACATCTGCAGGACACAAGGCTTGAAGATTGTGGTTCATGGAATTTCTCACGGCAAAAGAGGAAGAAATGGCGCATATGGTAACAAACAACATCAGACAGATTACCGTCATGGCAAACACCATGGTATTTATCATGCTGCTGATTTGTCGAAAGGTAAACGCATGGATGGAACGGTAATAGGTGTTCTTCATGGACATAATCAGTCGCAGAATTGCTCCTGACACAGACCAGAAAATGAAAAAGGTACTCACCATTCCCGTTATGATCGAAGCAATCATTTTCGCTTCATTTAATTCCGTGTAATTCCATCCCACTTGATAATAAGCACATCCCAGGGCTGCTGCCGCCAGTATAAATACCACAAAACACACAAAGAGATTTTTGTTGTGAATGGTCTCTGACTTTTTACCGCTCCTCATTAAATCAATCAGCTTCATTTTGGTAACTGCCACATTATTTAAAACAATCACCATCAAATACATAATGACAAAATACAGTACGGTTTTTTGTGCTGCTTCCACAGAAAAAGTAAACTGATAAGCCGTCATATCCGCTTCAAACAAATTGGCTACCAAAACACTCATAAGCTGGGACAATCCAATTCCAAAAATCAGTCCCACCAAAAGTGAGATTCCGCCAATGACCACTGTTTCTGTCAACAACATTTTGGACACCTGCCACTTACTCATGCCAAGTGACATATAAATGGCAAATTCCCCATGTCTTCTCTTCATTAAAAACCGACTGGCATACACAATCAAAAGCGCCAACACCACTGCCACAAAAACACTGGTCATGGAAATGGAGCTTTTCAGCATTTTTACAATTTCTCTCGTACTTTGATTCATTTCCATCATAGCCGCTTGACTACCGATGGCATTAAACACATAAAACACGGATACACCGATAATCAGTGTAAAAAAATAGATGGCATAATCTTTCATGCTTCTTTTTACATTGCGAAGTGACATTTTAAATAGCATCGGCAACATCACCTCCAAGCAAGGTCATCACATTGATGATTTTATTGAAAAATTCCTTTCTGGTGTCTCCACCTTTTGCAATTTGATGGAACACCTTTCCATCTCTGATAAATACCACTCTTCCGGCATAGCTTGCGGAAAAACTATCATGGGTAACCATCATAATGGTGGCATTTAAATCTTTATTCAAAAACGCAAACCGCTCCAAAAGCATGGCGGATGATTTGGAATCCAATGCTCCGGTCGGTTCATCTGCAAGAATTAATTTTGGTTTTGTTACAATGGCCCTTGCCGATGCCACCCTCTGTTTTTCTCCTCCGGACATTTGATACGGATATTTCGTCAAAACATGGGTAATACCAAGCTGCTCTGCCACCGTCTTGATTCGTCGTTCAATTTCTTTTACCGGCACCTTCTGAATGGAAAGTGCCAGTGATATATTTTCATATGCGGTCAAGGTGTCCAAAAGATTAAAATCCTGAAATATAAATCCAAGATTATCTCTTCGAAACTTATTCAGATGTTTTCCCTTCAAGGTGGTTACATCTTTTCCCTCCAGATAAATATGTCCGCTGCTTACCTTATCAATGGTGGAAATGCAGTTCAAAAGGGTGGTCTTTCCACTTCCGGAAGCTCCCATAATGGCCACGAATTCTCCCTTGTTCACAGTAAGGGAAATATCATCAATGGCCTTTGTCAGACTTGATTTGTTTCCGTAATACTTTTCTATTTGTTCAACCTTCAGTAATTCCATAAAAGTATCTCCTCTCTTTTCTTTCTGTCCTATACTCTACTTTTATTTTCACCGGTTGTCGCAAATCTAATCTTACGTAACCTTACATCTTTGTAACATTGACTACCTTTCTTCTCTCATAAAAAAATCATTTTTACCAAATAGAATTTCCACCCGGGTATATTCTCCCTGCTTTGAAAAAATACCAATTCCATGTCCCAATCGGTCGCACAGACTTTTTACAATATAAAGACCCATACCGGTAGACGTTCTTCCCTTTCTTCCGTTTTCCCCGGTAAACGTCTTCTCAAACACCCGTTGCAAATCTCCCTCCGGAATTCCAAGACCATTATCCGTAAAAGAAAGCTTTACACCTTCTTTTGTCTCTTCTCCCACAATCTCAAGATGCAACCCTTCATTTTCCGCCCTGTATTTCATACTGTTACTCATTAACTGATTCAAAATGAATTCCAACCATTTTCCATCGGTCATCACCGTTTTATCAAGGCCCCTTGTCTCTATCGTGGCATCCAAAAGTTGCAAACTTTCTTTGTTTTTCAATGCCACGTTTCCAAATATCTTTTTCAGTTCCACTTCCTGAATCAGGTAATCTTTTCCCGCATTCTCGCTTCTGGCATAAAAAAGCACATTCTCCACATGTTCATCCATCATCCTTAGCTGATAAATCATTTTATCCTTGGTAATGGAATTGTTATGGCACATTAATCTTATGCCTGCCAAAGGTATTTTTATCTCATGAACCCATAGTTCTATATATTCTCGAAATTCCTGGCTTTTTTTTCGACCTGCTGCCACCTGTTCCATCATGGACTTATCGCTCTCTCGCAACGCCTCATACAGCACTTTTCCCTCATAAAATCTAGGTTCTTTTATCATTTCGCAAAGCAGGTACTTCTGGTCCAGTTCTTCTAAATTTCTTTGCAATTTATCATAAAATTCTCTTTTTCTCGTATAATCCCACAGCACTGCGCCTATCAGCGCAATCATATAAATAACCAAAATGGTCGCCATCTCACTTACCGCTGCATGGTACGCCCGCAAAAACAAACACACGACTCCCATGCCCAACAAATGAAACCCTACAACTCCCATGTAATCTTTCAAATATGCTTTCCACATCATTTCAATCGATACCCCTGTTTCTTTCGCGTTTCTATTCCTTCTTCGATTCCCAGCTCACTTAACTTGGTTCGAAGTCTACTGATGTTCACCGTCAAGGCATTATCGTTGATGTATTCCTCGTTATCCCAAAGAGCTGTCATCAACTCATCCCTGGAAACAATACTTCCACGCTTTTCCAGTAACAACTGAAATATAATCATTTCATTTTTCGTTAAAATCTGCTCCTTCTCACCCCTTGTCAGAGTCCCTTTTACCGTGCTCACTTTTACATCATCATAGTTAAGCTGCCCTCCCGATGGATTCTGTCGTCTTAACACCGCCGATATGCGAAGCAGTAAAATCGTAGGATTATACGGTTTTGTTACATAATCATCTGCCCCAAAACTCATGCTTAAAACCTCATCCATCTCTGATGTTCTGCTGGTCAACATAATCACCGGTGTGTTTTTCTCCTTGCGATACTCCTGCAAAATTGCTTCTCCGTTTTCTCCCGGCAAATTAATATCAAGAAGAATCAGATCCACTTCCATATTCTTAAGCTGCTCTGCCACATTCTCAAAGTTGTCCACTTCCGCCACATCATATCCGGCATTTTTCAACAAAATCAAAACCTCTTCTCTTAAGGCTCTGTCATCTTCAATCACTGCTATTTTATACATGGCTACCCATTCCTCTTTCTCTATTACTGCTAAAATCTTACAATACCTTAGTTGATAATTCAATGGCTCCACCTATTATCATTTTATCCTACAACAAGTACTCTTTGATCATATATTCTATTTCATCTGTACCAAGAGGATCTTCCAAGGTTTCCTCAGTTATCATCAATTGCCTCCCAAGATATAATCCTGTTTTGTTATATTTTTTGATACGGCGCACCGTATGATGCGCATACTCCATATCTCCCATCATCCCCCGGTGCTCCCAATATTTCACCTCCCTTGTCCTCATATTCAAAACCGTAAAATCCGGATATATCACCTCTCCATTGTAAAGCTGCAACGGGCATTCGTATTTATACGGAACCTGATACCTTGCTAGCATGTTTGCTATGGTAAGCTCAGACTTGGAACGCACCCGCTCTCCTTTTTCCGTCTTAAAAAAGGGCACTCGGTCTGAAATTTCTTTTTTCACATACTCTTTAGCCAACCATTTTTCTGCATACTCTTCATCTTCCAAATCCACCGGCAAAACAAACTGCTTCACCTCCTTTGGCAAGTCCGAATACAATTGCTTTATTTTATTTGGGATTTCATTTGTTTTAACATATATCTTTTTCAGCGTTTCCTGCTCTTTTTTCAGCAGTTTTAACACCTTTTCATCATAGCTTTTTTGCAAGTGGGATTGTATAAATGACTGATTCGTCTTTTGAATGTATTTTCCGTTTGTGTCCCCCGGCGTCTCTCTCAAATAGAATTGACACGTGTTCCCGTGCCGAAATGCTCTTATCTTCCCTTCCGGCGCCTTATCTAACGCCTTTTCTTTTGCCTTAATAAACTCCTCCAACTCTAGATAACGGCTGTGCGCTTCTTGGTATACATCGGTATGGTTTAATAATCGTATTGGTCTTTGACTCAAATGGTCATCTCCTTTCCTTTATGTTGTTGCTTTCTTCATTTCTTCTTCCATGGATATGAATATGGGACTGGATAACCATGACAAGCAGATATTTCCTACCTTTCGTCATTTCTTCTGCTTTCGGGGATATGCGTACAGGACTGAATAACCATGACAAGCAGATATTCTCCACTTTTCGTCATTTCTTCTGCTTCCGGGGATATGCGTACAGGACTGGGTAACCATGGCAAGCAGATATTCTCTACCTTTCGTCATTTCTTCTGCTTCCGGGGGTATGAATACGAGACTGGATAACCATGACAAGCAGATATTTCCTACCTTTCGTCATTTCTTCTGCTTCCGGGGATATGCGTACAGGACTGGATAACCATGGCAAGCAGATATTCTCTACCTTTCGTCATTTCTTCTGCTTCCGGGGGTATGAATACGAGACTGGATAACCATGACAAGCAGATATTTCCTACCTTTCGTCATTTCTTCTGCTTCCGGGGGATCAATATAGGACTGGATAACCATGACAAGCAGATATTCTCCACTTTTCGTCATTTCTTCTGCTTCCGAGGATATGCGTACAGGACTGGGTAACCATGACAAGCAGATATTCTCCACTTTTCGTCATTTCTTCTGCTTCCGGGGGTAGATAAATGAATCAGCCAGACGCTGATCAGACATAAACGGCAGATATTCTCTACTTACCTCTATTATATCTGCCTGTTGCCAAATTTCAAACAAAAAAAATGTCAAGAGAGGCAGATAATTTTATAGAACTTGTTATCTTATCTGCTTCCCCTGACATCATAATTCTAAATCTCCTGAAATCATCAAGAATCCATTAAATACTCTTTGTTCGCTCCCATCCGTCCCCTGCTTCGGTGCTATGACGAATAAAACGGAAATCGCAGTAATCCCCGCCTTGGCAAAGGGTTTTTGTACGGATGAAGTCGGTGTATGGAAGACTTCCGTAGTTGATAATATCCGCATGACAGCACATGGCGCCAAGTTTCATGAGGCCACGTTTACTGAGGATTTTCTGATAAAGACATTCGTTACATTCGAAGTGAAATTCATCCTTAGGATCGTCCTTGTGCCAGGTATAACGCCAACCAATGCCGGAACGCTTGCTGAATCCAAAAGGAACCACTTTCTTCATAAGGGGAAGGAAAAAGTTGTATTTTGCCATTTTCTTCATGGAAGTGGGATCTAAAAATGCCCACATTTCTTCAGAGACGATTTTAAACGCCTCTTCCTCAGATTTTCCATGGGATTGCAGTACTTCGTAGATTGCGATAGATGTTACGATTTGCGTAATATGTTCGTAATTACCCTTATCACAATATGCTTTTTCTTCTTCAATAAGTTGGGTCATTCGGGTATAAATGTCATTTTGAATATCATCGGGAAGAGTCGGAAAAAATTTCTGATAGCGACTGCTTGCCACCATTTCCTTTGGTTCGTATTTTTTCATACTAGTGATTTCCTTTCGTTAAAGCCAGCATTCCCCCGGCGTAAAAAGCCTGAATCTGGTTCATGGTTTGCTTTACTTCTTCCATGGTTTCTCCGGAAAGAACTGCATCCCCAAGCAGGGAAAAATAGCTGTTCAATAATAGTTTTTCCGTCAGAGAATTCCATGGCAACTGTTCTCCAAACATCTTTCGTAAAGAAGAAAGATTTCGTTCCATAATCCCTTCCAAAAAGTTCTCATAAGCTGTTCCTTTGGAACATTTTAAAAGCAGGCGGGTTTCCTCCATGTGTTCGCTTAAATAAGTCAGAAGTTTTGGAAGCTCTTCTTCAAATACCGGGTTCATATTCGCAACTCTCTCCTCACCGGAAAAAGTATCCAAATGATCTCCCATGTGAGAAATAATGTCAATCACTCCTTCCGCGGTATCCTTGACCAGAGCATTAAATAAATCTTCCTTAGAATTGTAATAGCCATAAAAAGCTCCCAGGGTAAAACCTGCTTGTCCGACGATTTTTCGTAATGAAGTCTTTTCGTAGCCGTTTTCTAAAAATTGTGCACGGGCCACCTTATGTATTTTTATTTGTGTTTCTGTTAATTGTTCCATGATTTGTCTCTCCATATATCACCGCTATATATCACTGATATATTACACCCTATGAAAGAAATTTGTCAATAAAAAAGCTGTACCACCGCAGTGATACAGCCCTTTTCTACGCCTCTTTCACAAAGAAGTGTTCATAAATTCTTGGTACAAAATAGCCTATTATAATTCCGATGACAGATCCAACCAACACATCGGTTGGGAAGTGTACATACACGTATAATCTGGAAAAGGCAATTACAATTGCAAGAATCAATGCCGGAATGCCCAGTTTTTTGTTATAGTGCAAAAGAATCATGGCACAACAGAAACTTGACATGGAGTGTCCGGATGGAAAGGAATAATCCTTTGGCACCGCCACCAGCATATCCACTGCCGTGTTAATCCAGCAGGGTCTTGCCCTTGCAACAAGATGTTTTAAAGCAATATTGCCAATCAAAACTCCCATAACAAGACCCATAATCATTTCCAATGCAGGAGTTTTCTTTCCAATTACCAAAAGGGTTATGGCAATTACAATCCAAATAATCCCTTTGTTCCCAAGCACCGTAATCTTTGGTAAAAGAAAATCGCACACCGGATTTCTTAGATAGGTCTGAATCCAGTCCAAAATGGCAAAATCAACGGTTTGAATCATACAATAATTCGTCCTCTCTCTTTCTTTCTACCTTTGGAAGGGCCGCCATAATTCCAAGAAGCAGTAAAAGACTTCCAAGTACAAAGTATAGATACAGCTTTGCGTTGGTGGTTCCGTAAATCTCCAGAACACCTTTCATTACCATTCCAAAAGTGATTGTTATTATACCACTATTCCAGAAATTGTAAAACCATTTACTCAGAGCCTCTTTTTCCTTGGCTGCCAAAATAAGGAATACCATTCCCCCAAGGGTAAAAGGAACAAGAAATGCATAAATCATAAAATAGGAATAGACCTCGTGGCTGAAAATTTCGTAAATGCCTCCAAAAAGGGCAATTCCAAGGGCAAATGCGAACATTTGCAATGCGTTTTTTAAATTTTTATTCTTCAATGTAAACAATATCACTCACACTCCTTTCTGAAATATGGCCTGTAGTGGTAGGATTATTAATTACTTCCCCGTTAAAGTACATGGTGGATGATCCTCCACCGTCCAGGTTGTATGCGGTTTCACAACCAAGCTCCTGCATAAAGGAAGCCAGTTCTTTAAGAGAAAGGCCTTCACTTTCATCAGTACGTCCATCGGCTACCACCAAAACATAATGCCCATCCTCGATTTCTCCGATAGCAGTACGAGGGTTGCTGGCCATGGCTTTTCCTACTTCGTCATTTTCATCTACTGCAATTTCACCATCCTCCACCAGACCAGGGCCAAAGGAAAATGCCTGCCATACCCCTTTGTCCACCAGCTCTTGTGCAGTGTAATCACTGTCACTGACCACTTCCATGGAACCGTCTGCATACACACAGAGCACTTCTTTTCCCGCAGCACTGTCACGATACACCACTCCGTTGCGGATTACATAGCCGCTTTCCTGAGCACCGTAATAATCACCGTTGATTGCAAGAATGGCATTGTTGGAAGAGGCAATTTCACTTGTTTTGGCTTTTACATTACGACCGTAGGTATCGTTAGCAAAGGCTGCTTTCAAGTATTGGCTGGATGTTAGTGTCACATCTGCCACGTAAACTTTTGTATCGTTTCGGGTATACTCTTTTACCGTAATCACCGCATTGTCATTTTCGTATGTACCGATAACTTCCCCGTCATCTGCCGTATCTTCCGTATCACTCTTATTGGATGAATCCAACGAGGATAATTCCTGAATCTGAGAGGATTCCTCTTCGAAAGCGGAAGTGTCTTCCGCGGTTGCTGCCGTATCGTAACTTTTACTTAGAACAAAGGTGTCCAGTCCCATATATACGGTAAAAGATAAAAGGCACACACTATAACATAGGGCCCATAAATGTTTTTTCATTTCCTTCTTCCTCCTTTTTTCGAAAAATAAAATAGTGCTGAATCATATAGCTCACAAAAAAAAGACCAATCTCAACCATAAGTTTTGCAACCATGTCATTCACTCCCATAAGGGTCAAAAGTTTCAGCAAGGCAGTGTTGACAATTAAAATGCAAATCGCAAGAACCAGGTAGGCGCCAAGGCTTTTTGATTCCTTTTCTTTATGCTGAAAAACAAAGCGTTTGTTCAAAGTGTAGTTCAGAGAGCCGCTGCAGATTCTGGCAAAAATATTTGCAATGATCACAGAGCCGGTGACTGCGGAGATCACTCCAAACAACAGATAATCTAAAGCAAAACTAATTAGGGAAGACCCTGAAAACTTAATAATTTCCTTGTAAATCCGGAAGGAATCTCTGATGGTGTGAAAATGGGAGGACGCATTGTCGTTTAAGTAGACCGTTGCTATTTTTACCTCATAAATGTCGGTGTCATCTGCCGCCAATTCCATTAACACGTTCATTTCATATTCGTAGCGATCACCGGTAATGGAAATCATTTTCTCCATGTTCCAGTCGCTAAAAGCACGAAGGCCGGTTTGGGTATCCGTTACTTTTTTACCGGAGCAAAGGTGGAATATTCCTTTTGTAACGGTGTTTCCAAATTTGCTGCGAAGTGGCACATTCTCATCAAAGCCGCGGCATCCAAGGACCAGAGAGGCCGGATGGTAGGAGGCTTTAATGTAAACCTTTTCAATGTCCTCCACCAGGTGCTGGCCATCTGCATCAGCAGTGATTACCACATAGGGCCGATGGATTTTGCTTTGAATGTAGGAAAGACCGGTTTTTAACGCATACCCCTTACCGTGATTTTTTTCATAACCAATCAGTGTGGCATAATTGCGGGCATTATCAAAAATTTCCCGGTATTCTTCACCGCTTCCGTCATCCACAAGGATGATTCTAAACTCCTTTTCCCATAATTCTTTTATAAAAGGAAGTAATTCATTTCCCGGCTGATATGCCGGAATCAATACGATTTTCTTCATTTCATCACCTCATTTACATGTACTTTTTTGTTGTTGAGGTCATTATAGAAAATAATTCTTAGAATATTCTTAGAAACCTGTGCTATATTAAATTTAAAGGAGGAATCTTTATGAAAATACTGATTGCCGAAGATGATTTGGATTTAAATAAAATTATATGTAAAAAGCTTACCGCGGACGGACACAGCGTGGACGCCTGTTATGATGGGGAACAAGCCCTTGACCACCTTTCTTTTGCCAATTATGATGTGGCAATTCTAGATATTATGATGCCGATAATGGATGGTTTGAAGGCGGTAAAGGAACTTCGAAGTCAGGGAAATCTGACTCCCGTGATTTTTCTTACCGCCAAGGACAGCATTTCCGATAAGGTCACCGGCCTTGATGTGGGTGCCAACGATTATCTGGTAAAACCCTTTTCTTTTCAGGAGTTAAATGCCAGAATCCGAGCGGTTACAAGAACCTCCAAGGGGTTGACATCCGATGTGGTCACCTTGAGCGATTTATCCGTGGACTGCACCTCTCATATTGTAAAACGAGGTGACAAGGTGATTTCCCTAAGCGGAAAGGAATATCAGCTCTTGGAATTTTTAATTCGAAATAAAAACCGGATTTTAAGCCGGGATAAGATTTTAAGCCACGTGTGGGGCTACGACTTTGAGGGCGGCGAAGGCGTTGTGGACGTGTACATCAGTTACCTTCGACGCAAAATCGACGATGGCTACCCGTTAAAACTGATTCAGACAGCCAGAGGCATTGGCTATATTATGAGGGAATAATATGAAACATACATTGAAATGGAAATTATCCTTGTGGTTTACCTTGATTCTTACGTTGATCACCTTACTGATGGGAGTTTTGGTGGTCACTGTATTTCGTATCAACCACACCAGACAAAAGGAAGAACAATTACAAAGTGCAGTGGAAGAAGTTGCCTCCAAACTCAAACGAGGATCCCCTGACAAATCTTTAAAAGACGAGGATTTTTTTGTGGGAGATATTTCTCTTATGATTTATGACGAAGATGGAACTTATATCTCCGGGGTCCACTCTTTTCAAGAATTAAATGAACTGGATTTTTCCACCGAAAAGGAGATTCGAACCATTTCTCTTATGGGGGATGAGTATCGGTGTCTGGATAAAAAAGTTCACACCCGTCACGATTCTACCTATTATGTCCGGGGCATTTGCAAAAAGAACACACCTATTTTTCTGATTTTAAAAGATCACCTGTACCTGCTGCTTATTCTTCCGTTGCTTTTGTTGCTGGGCCTTTGTGGCGGTTATTTTTTAACGGGAAAATTTCTTTTACCGATTCATCAAATCGGAAAGACTGCAGATCAGATTGGAAAAAGCGGGGATTTGACCAAGCGTATTGAAATTAAAGATACAGGAGATGAGCTTAGTTCCCTGGCAAACACCTTTAATGAAATGTTTGACCGGGTGGAAGATAATTTTTTGGCGGAAAAACAGTTTACCTCCAATGCCTCCCACGAGCTGAGAACACCGGTGGCAGTGATTCTTGCCAACTGTGAATACGGCCTTTGTGATGTGGAGCAAAAAGAGGAATTTTTGGACGTTCTATCCTCCATTGAAAAACAAGGGCACAAAATGGAACACCTGATTGAGACTTTGCTGCTTTTTACCAGAATTCAACAGGGCACGGAAAAGTACCCTTTTACCACAGTGAATCTCAGCGACATGGTCTCTTCTCTCTGTGATGATTATGGACTGATTGGAAGCAACAACATTACCATGACCACAGAGATTACACCGGGCATTACTCTTTCTGCCAACGCCACTCTCCTTGAGTTGATGGTTCAAAATCTTTTGCAGAATGCATATCGTTATAACAAGGAATCCGGCTACATTCATGTGATTTTAACCACAAAAAATCACCGCCCCTTCCTTTTGGTAAAAGATGGCGGTGTTGGTATGTCAAAAGATGTACTTGCCCATATCTGGGACCGCTTTTATCGCAGCGATGCCTCAAGAAACTCTAAGGGCATGGGCCTTGGCCTTTCTTTGGTAAAAGAAATTGTCACCTACCACGGCGGAACCATAGAGGTGGAATCCAAAGAGGGCGAAGGAAGTATCTTTTCTGTTTTGCTTTAAAGAACCTCTTCCCTTAAGTAGATTTCCCTTAGCTTTTCCACATCGGAAGCACTTAAGCAAAGACCTTGTTCCACAAAGTTTTGAAAACTACCGAATTTATTGTTAATTTCATCATAGTAGCAGTCCAGGTATTCTTTTCTGGCACCAAAAAGATAAGATAATGCCCGGTCTGCTGCTTTTTTATCCACGCTCTCATCACCCATCAGGTGCTGTTTGATGGCTTCTACTTCCTGCTTGATATAGTCATTTGTGGCAAGATAGTCCGCTATAATCTCTTCCTTTTTTGCTTCCAGGATTTCTTCCACCAAAAGGGCTGCAATGCCTGCCCTGTCTTTTCCGGCAGTGCAATGCCACAGCGTGGCCTTTTCTTTTCTTTTTAACAGATGCTGAAAGAATCTGGCATATCCTTCCACCGCACTTTCCTCTGCAAAACTGCGGTACATATTACACATATATTCTTTGGCACTCTCCGGTTGTTCCAAAAAAAGCCGGGATGCCCTTTGATCTGCTTCCTCTTCTCTTGTAACGCCGGCCACCAACCTGTCCATAATAATTATGGGATAATAGAAGATCCCGTTCATAACCACATCCGGTTTTTCCTGGCGTTCTTCCTTGGTTCGAAAATCTATAACGGTATCCACCATAGTTTCCATTTTCGTTTTATCTTCCTCGCTCATTCGGAACAAATGACCGGAGCGTATCAACTTTCCTTCCTTAATTCGTCCTCCATGGATTGTTTGCATATTTCCCAAATCTCTGGTGTTATGTAACTTATCAAATTCCAATAACTCAGGCATTTTGTTACCTCCTTTTTTATATCCCAAAATATTATAACATTTTTCACAAAATTTTTAAAACTTATCCCTGTCCACAATATACAAAAAGACTATAATATATAGGACGTTGATTATTGAATTTGTGAGAGGATGCTATGAAAAAGAATAATTATACCATGAAAAAGGCCTACGCCGTTGCGGCCGTTACCGTTGTTTTAATGATGGTATTTCAAACCGTGATGCTAAGTGTCAATTATACCCGTGAGGGCCGGCTTATGACCGAGGCTCACTTAAAACATCTGGAGACAGCCGTTGAAAAAAACAAAAATCAAGAAAACCTCATGATGGCTTCCTTAAAGGAGGATTATACCATGATGGCAAAAGCTGTTTCCTATAATCTTGATCACAATCAAATTGCCCTTACCGATAAAAAAGAACTAAAGAAATTATGTTCTCTGATGTCCATTGATGAAATCCATATTTTTGACAAGACAGGTACCATTGTGTCCAGCACAATTCCCAAATACGTGGGTTACAATTTTGACTCCGGAGAGCAGATTTCTTATTTTAAACCAATGTTAAAAGACAAAAGCCTCACCATGTGTCAGGACATTACGCCAAACACCGCCGAGGCAAAACCTATGGTTTATGCAATTACCTGGAATGAAGCCGGCAACCGCATGATTCAAATCGGTATCGAGCCGGTACGATTAATGAAAGAACTGGCGGCAAACGAAATCAATAACACCGTGCAAAACATTCCTCTGGATGACCACCTGTCCATTATTGTCTGCAACGTAGACACGCTAAAAGTGGTGGGTGCCACCAACCAGTCCTACATCGGAAGAAATCTTCATGACATCAGCAGCCTCAATGAGCAAAAAATTCATCCAAGGGCCTTTAATAAAAGGTGTACTCTGGATCATGAAAGCGGACATTTTTTGTGTTCTGCCACAGAAACAGATGACTATTATCTATGCGTCTTTGTAAACTACACCTATTTTGTATCAAAGACGCTAAATTCACTGTTTTTTGTTTTTACATTTTTGCTCCTTGCATCTGCACTGATTTTGTTTATTATAAAGCGATTACTGACCACTCGCGAGGAAAATGATCGACATATGCAGATTTTCAGATCCATGTCTGAAATCTATTACAGTCTCCACCTTGTGGATTTGACCAATAATACTGCCAGAGAATACACAGCCAAAAATGAAGTAAAAGACACTTTTAAACATAGTCCTTCCATCAAAGCAGATCAGCAAATGATTAACATTATGCATGCCACCATGAGCGACGAATATCTGCAACGTGGCCTGGAATTTACCGACATTACCACCCTGGCAGAACGTATGAAAAACAAAAAGGTTATTTCCATGGAGCTTTTAGGTAAAAACGTAGGTTGGATTCGTATGTCCTTTATTACCATTACAGAAAATGACGGCATTCCGGAAAAAATCATTATTGCGACCCAGATTATTGACGAGGAAAAGAAGCGGGAAGAAAGTCTTTACCAGAAATCCTATTTGGACGAACTTACCCAATGCTATAACCGTCGCGCATACAACAACGACATTCTCACCTACCTGAATCATTCCGAACGACCTGATTTTTCCTACATTTCTTTGGACTTGAACGGTTTGAAAACAGTGAATGACACCTTAGGCCATGAAGCCGGCGACGAAATGATTCGAGGCGCAGTGGACTGCATGAATCAAAGCTTCTCCCATTACGGCAAAATCTATCGTGTGGGCGGCGATGAGTTCGTTGCATTACTTTTCGTGGATGGAAATTTAATGAAGGTTCTCAGCGAAAACCTTGACCGAAAAATACAATCCTGGCATGGTGACCTGGTAAAAAGTCTCTCCATCTCCTATGGATATGTTTTATCCTCAGAGGCCCCTAACAAATCTATTGAAGAGATTGCCAATCTGGCGGACCAGCGAATGTACGAAGCCAAATCCAGATACTATAAAGAAAAAGGCATCGACCGTAGAAAAACATAGAGAAAAGGCATTGCCCCGGATGAATTCATCCCGGCAATGCCTCTTTTATGATAACATGCATATTACATTGCGTTTTTTAATTTTGCTTCCAAGTCGGATTTGTCCATGGCACCCATGGCTTTCTCTACCACTTCGCCATTTTTGATAATAAGGAATGAAGGAATGCTCATAACCTTGAACTTCATGGCAAGTGCACGTTCCTGATCTACGTTGATCTTTCCAACCTTGGCCTTACCTTCGTATTCCTTTGCCAGTTCTTCCACAACCGGTCCCATCATTTTGCATGGGCCACACCAGTCAGCATAAAAATCTACTAATACAGGTACATCGCTATTCATAACTTCCTGTTCAAAATTCTCTGTTGTAAACTTATATTCCATATTCTATACCTCTCTTTCAAAATATCATTTATGTTTTTCGCTTGTTTTTGTCTCCCGATAAGTATATTATATGTGGTATAGAAAATATATCAAGTACGCAGTTTACATTTATCTGGTAAGAAAAATCTTACCAGGGAAAGGAGTCTGTTATGACAACCAAAGAACCTTTATGTGAAAACATTGCCGGAGAGGCTTGCGGATTAAAAAAAGTATTGAACATTGTAGGTGGTAAGTGGAAAATAATGATACTTTGCGTCATTGACAAAGATGAAATTGTTCGTTACGGAGATTTACGACGTTCCGTCTTTGGAATCACCAACACCATGCTGGCCCACTCCCTAAAAGAATTGGAAGATGACGGAATGGTACATCGTAAACAATATGATGAAATGCCTGTTCGTGTAGAATACTCTCTTACCGAAAAGGCCAAAAGTTTGATTCCCATATTATTGGAATTGAAGCACTGGGGTGAAGTAAACCTTTAATGAGGCATATCCAGATAATACCCCTGAAACAGATCTGCACCCAGTTCCATTAAGCAGGTATACTCGGCCTCTGTTTCGATACCTTCTGCCAAAACCAGACGTTTTTCCAAGTGGAAGGTATCGATAATGGCTTTGCAATTATTTTGTTTATTCAAATCATGATCGATGCCAACCAGCAGGGATCTGTCAATCTTAATGATATCCGGATTGGTAAAAGAAACCACACTGTAATCATTAAATCCATTGCCAAAATCATCGATGGCAATCTGATTGGCATTTAAATCTGCAAGCTGTCTCTTTTTCCTACCCAATTTTTCAGAGAAAATAGGATATTCCAGCAATTCAATAATCAATCTACTGTTATCTTTTCCGTAATAATCCATGTAAGCCTTCACTTCCTCCTTTGTGAAAATCTCACAAGGAAACGAATTGATGGAAAGCTTCTCTGTATATCCCCGCATAAAAAATGCCTGAGTTGCGCCAAAAAAAGTTGCAACTTCCAGTACATGCAACTTTCCTTTTCTGAAGTATTTCTCAATCAACTGGGTCACTGTCATATCCTGCGGACGCATTAATGCTTCTCTGGCATAAATATTGCCTTCTCTGTCAAATATTGACTGGAATACATACTCAATCTTCAATTGTCTTAACGTACCCATAACATTTTCTGATAATGGTAAATCATCATAGTATATCATTCCAATATAATACCACGCTAAAGCAAGGATATACAATACGGGATGGTATTTTTATCGTACTATTTTTCCGGGTATTGCAATGATATTTTAACTATTTTACAATATGTTTCAGATGGTAATCTACACAATTAATTTTTAAGGAGGATTTTTTATGGAAGAAGTATTACAGTTTTTAAAGAAGTGCGAAACTTATTATTTAGCCACTGTGGAAGGTGATCAGCCAAGGGTTCGACCTTTTGGTACAATTCATTGTTTTGAAAACAAATTATATATTCAAACCGGAAAATCCAAAGAGGTATCCAAACAGATTCAGACCAATCCAAAGGTAGAAATCTGTGGATTTGCAGATGGTTGCTGGGTACGTGTTGCCGGTGAACTGGTACGTGATGACCGCTATGAAGCAAAGAAAAGTATGCTGGATGCCTATCCTAGTTTACAGAATATGTATTCTGCAGATGATGACAATACAGAAGTTCTATACTTTAAAAATGCCACAGCAACATTTTCATCCTTTACCGATGCACCAAAGACGGTTAATTTTTAATAGGTTTCATATTAAAGGGGACTGGTCGAAACCAGTCCCCGATTTTTTATGATGCGTTAAACTTCGCATCATCAAATTGTCCTTCAGTTCGAGCAACAATAACAGAACATGCCGCATCTCCCCAAATATTCATAGCTGTACCTGTACAGTCTAAATAGAAGAATACTGCAGAAAACATTGCAACTACCTGGGTAGGAAGACCAAATGCATTAATTAAGATTACAGCAATGGCAAGTCCACCTCCCGGTACACCGGCGCATCCTACAGAGAATGCAATACCGAACAATACAAACATCACAAGGTTGCCGATGGAAGGATTTTGACCTACCGCATACATACCAAGCATAATGTACAGCGGAATTTCAAGTCCCATAGAGTCCATATTAAAGGTACAACCAAGAGGAACTCCAAAATCAGCCACCTCATCATTTACACCCATATCTTTCACACACTGCATAGTCAATGGCAATGTTGCAGCAGAAGATGTTGAGGTAAAAGCGGTAATCAAAGCCGGTAAAAGTTTTCTTGTAAAACGAAACGGATTGACTTTTCCAACCACTCTCAGAAGACCAAAGTAGCATACCACCACCTGAAGCACAAAGGCTATGCTATAAGCTGCAAGGAAGCTTCCCATGGATGAAACAAGGGCCCCCTTCATACTCGCAACAGAGGTTGCTGTAAGCGCTGCTACTCCAAGTGGAGCAATGTACATAATACCTTGAATCAGTGTTAAAACCAGCTCCATTCCGGTATTAAGAAATGTCTTAAGATGTTCTTTTGCCGTTTGATTTTTCATACATACGACTGCAATTCCAATAAAAATTGCAAGAAATACAATCTGCACAGTATTTCCTTCCGAAATACATCCTACAAAGTTCTCCGGAAGCCATGCAATGTAATCATCTACTGATACTGAAACTGCTTCAACTGCCTCTCCGGAAATTTTCATTCCCATACCCGGCTTAAAAATAAGTCCCATTACAATTCCTATAACAGATGCAATTGTAGTTGTGCACAAAAACCAAAGAATGGTTTTTCCGCCAAAACGAGCAAGTTTTTTTGCATCTGCAATGTTTGCAAATGCTGAGGCAATTGAAAACAATACCAAAATTGGTACCATCATCTTTAATAATCTCGTAAATACCGTACCAATTGGTGCAAGCATTTGTGCTTTATCCCCAAGAAGAAAGCCAAGGGCCAATCCCACTACTACTGATATAAGCAACGTTAATGCAAAATTATCTCTAATTTTCTTTAAAATAGTAGACATATTCTCCTCCTTTTAAATACAAGTTCTCCCTATCTTTGGACACGACCTGTGCCATCGCCTTTCATTAACTTTTCCACATCACCCACATCCACACGGTTGAAATCACCATTAATGGAATGTTTCAGGCATGATGCTGCAACAGCAAATTCCAATGCGTCCTGTTTGTTTTCATAATTGTTAAGTCCATAAATCAGTCCACCTGCAAAGCTGTCTCCACCGCCGACTCTATCAACAATATTACGAATTTCATATTTCTTTGAAACATAGAAGTTTTCTCCGTCATTTAAGCAGGCAGCCCATCCGTTCCAGTCAGCACTATGGCTTTCTCTTAGTGTAATGGCAATGGCTTTCAGATTCGGATAGGTCTCCAAAACCTTTGCTCCCAGCTGTCTGTATTTTTCACGGTCCAATTCTCCGGACTCTACAACCACATCTGTTGTGATTCCCAGGGACTTTTGCACATCCTCTTCGTTGGCAATGGCATAATCCACATACTGAACCATTTCTCTCATGACATCTTCTGCTTTCACCCCATATTTCCAAAGATTTTTTCTGTAATTCAGATCACAAGATACCACAATTCCTTTTTTCTTAGCTGCTTTTACACTTTCCAGGCTAAGTTTCATCGCTGATTCTGAAATTGCAGGTGTAATACCTGTAATATGGAACCACTGAATATCTTCAAATACTTTATCCCAGTCTACATCTCCGGGTTTTGCAAGTGATACTGCACTGTACTCCCGATCGTAAACTACCTTACTTGGCAGCTGATTGGTTCCACACTCCAGAAAATAGATGCCCATGCGTCCCTTTCCTCGCTGGATTTTTCCGGTATCAACCCCAAAGTAACGAAGTTCTCTGATACAAGCGTCTCCCAGTGCATTTTCGGGAAGTACGGTAAAAAACTGTGCATCCATTCCATAGTTGGCCAGAGATACCGCCACATTGGCTTCTCCTCCACCATAAGTCGCTTCCATCATATTACTCTGAAAGAATCTCTCCTTCATTGGTGCTCTAAGCCTTAGCATTATTTCTCCAAATGTAAGAATCTTCATTCTGTACTTCCTCCTATTTTTTTAACCCTTTTATACTTTCTTTTGCCTGTTTTGAAAGTTCTGATATTCTATCAAAATTATTTTCTGATATGTCCTTTTTGGTACAAACCCAGCTTCCACCCACGGCATAAATAAATGGCTGTTGATAGTATTCACCCACATTCTCTCCATTCACACCACCGGTAGGTACAAACTTCACTTCGCCAAAAGGGCCCGAAAGTGCCTTCATGGTTTTTATGCCGCCAAAACACCCTGCAGGGAAGAATTTCACAACTTTCAATCCTCTTTTTACTGCCAAGGTAATTTCAGTTGGACTAAGACATCCCGGAAGTACCGTAATGTCATTTTCCACACACCATGCCACCACCTCATCGTTATAGCCCGGCGAAACAATGTATTTCGCTCCACATTCTACGGCTTTTTTGCACTGTTCCAAAGTAATCACCGTGCCGGCACCAACAAGAACTTCCGGACAATGGATACTGATTTCTCTGATTGACTGTGCTGCTGCCTTTGTTCGGAAGGTTACTTCCACTGTATCAATTCCGCCTGCCAACAATGCTTTTGCAGTAGGCACTGCATCTTTCTCATCTTCAATCACTGCTGCAGGGATAATTCCTGCCTTTTCTAATCGTTCCAATACGTTCATATCCACACCCCTATCCGAAATTCTTTTTCATGTAGCCTCTGATTCGGGCACAACCTTCCCGGATTGCTTCATCACTTGTAGCAAAGGAAAGTCTGATATAGCGATCGCTATCCTCTCCAAATGCATGCCCCGGCACCACAATCACTCTGGCCTTTTCCAAAAGGTCGGAAGCAAATTCAGATGCTTTCATTCCTGTTTCACTAATGTCAACAAACGCATAAAATGCGCCCTGCGGTTCATAACAGTGAAGAACCGGTATGGTTGAGAACTCATTTACAATCAATTCTCTTCTTCTCGCATAAGACTGTACCATGCTGTCTACCGCTTCTTGAGAATCTTCCAGTGCTGCCAATGCTCCGTATTGAGCTGCAGAATTCACACACGCTGCCACGTTTTCTTGAAGTTTCACCATATTGCCTATAATCTCCGATGGTCCAAGGGCATAGCCAACTCGCCATCCTGTCATTGCATAGGTTTTTGAGAAACTGTTAATAATAATGGTCCTTTCTGCCATTCCAGGAAGTGATGCAATGCTACACGGTCTCTTGTTTCCATATACAAGACGGTTGTACACCTCATCGGATATCACATATAAATCATGAGCTACCGCAATTTTTGCAATTTCCTCCAAAAGTTCTTTTGAGGCAATTCCTCCGGTTGGATTGGCCGGTGAATTAATTAGTATTGCCTTTGTTTTATCTGTAATGGCGTTTTCTAAATCTTCCGGATCAAAGGTAAAACTATTCTCCGCCTTTACTTTTACAAATTTCGGTGTGGCTTTACAAATTAATATTTGCCTTGAATAATTGGTCCAACACGGATCACCTAAAATAAATTCATCTTTTTCATCTAAAATTGTCAGCATTGCTAAAATCAATGCTTCCATGCCGCCTGCAGTTACAATAACCTGGTTCTCAGGTGAATAATCAATCCCATGAGATTCTTTTGTACTTTTGGCAATGGCTTTTCGAAGAGGTAAAATTCCTGCATTTGGAGTATACTTATGTTCTCCGTTTCTTAACGCTTTTACCGCAGCTTCCACAATGTTATCCGGCGTTTGAAAGTCCGGTTCTCCCACTGTAAAGCTAATCACATCTTCCATACCAATTGCCTTATTGAACATCTCCCTGATTGGTGATGGTGTAACTACTTGAGATACCTGAGAAAGTGATTTCATTTCTGTCTCCTTATTCCTTATAATTCGGTACTGCCGTCGGCTCAAATTTGTACTCTCTAAGCGCAAATAACGTATTACTTTTTGCAATTCCCTGTGCCTTCATTCCAAGTAGTTTATCTTCCAATGCATCGATACTTTCTGCGCATATTTTTAAAATAAAGTCATATTCCCCACTGATTGCATAGCACTCCAAAATATCCGGATCTTCTTTCACAATCCTTAACAATCTTTCTGAAGTGTTAAAATGTTCCATTATGATAAGTACATAAGCTGTTACATTTTTCCCCAGCTTCTTCGGGTCCGTCAAAATTGTACTTTTACTAATCTGACCGCCCTCTTTCAGCTTGGCAATTCGTTTATTAATTGCCGGAACTGACATATTTAGTTTTGGTACAAGTGATGATGCTGTCAATGAAGCATCCTCCGCCAGCAGACGGATAAGTTTGATATCAATATTATCCATTTTTCTTTTCTCCCAGTTAAAAGTTGATCGCGATTACCATTTTCTGGTTTGATTGAATTATATCTAAATACTTTAAATCCAACAATATTTAACAAAATAATGGAGCAGTTTTAAACTAACTTGTAGTTCCAATTAATTTCTACTCTCGCAAGACTTTTGATTACCCATTTCTGCGAGCAGGTTTAAACCGCAATTTGCTATTTTTAAACCAATGCATAAAAAAAAATTGCCACTACTGTGACAATCTTTTCATATAACAACTAATTATTCAGAACCTCCTCAATCACCCCAAGTATCTTCTTCATCTTCTCTCCATTTAACATGGAATAATTTACAATGTAAAGATTCTTCTCATGGGCACCACTATCCAGATAATAGTCCTCCAACGCATTGATTTTGATTCCCCTCTTCAAAAGCTTTTGATTCAGTTCCCTTGGAGCAATGTTAAAATCCACTTTCAAAAGGAAATGAAGTCCGGCATCGTTTTCTCGGATGGAACATCTTTCTCCCAGAGCGCTTTTTTTGATTACATCAATTACACTTTTTCGTTGCCTCATGTAAAAAAGACGCATTCGATTAATGTGCTTTTCAAAATATCCCTGCTTGATAAAATGCGCCAGGGTATATTGCTCAAAATTAGAAACCGTACATGCCAAAAAAGACATGTTCTCATAAAAACGATTTGCCAGATGCACCGGAAGTACCATATAACTGATACGAATGGTAGGTGTAAGAGATTTGGAAAATGTGTTGATATAAATCACCTTTTCACATCCGTCAATGGAAAACAAAGTTGGAATCGGTCTTCCTTCGGAACGAAATTCACTGTCATAATCGTCTTCTATAATGTATCGTTCACTGCGTTCGTTGGCCCAGGCCAATACGTCATAACGTCTGCTGGCCGGCATGGTAAGTCCCGTTGGAAAATGATGATTTGGACAGATGTGGGCCACATCCGCTTTTACCTCGTTAAGCTGAGATATCATAACACCTTTTTCATCCATGGAGGCGAATTTGCATTCGATTCCCTTTTCTCCGTATATTTTCACCAATTTCTTGTATCCCGGATTTTCTATGGCATAGGTCTTCTCTTCTCCAAGAAGTTTGACAATAATTCCATAGAGGTATTCTGTACCTGCACCTACAATAATCTGATTGGGATCCACCAGCATCCCCCGAAAAGAATGAAGATGACCTGCAATGGCTTCCCGAAGTTCTTTAATCCCCTGGGCTGGGGATGGTGTCATTAGTTCCGTTTTGCAGTTGGACATCACCTCTCTTGAAACCTTGGCCCACACGGAAAACGGGAAATTCTCAGGGTCCGTTCCGTTGTAAGAAAGGTCATATAAAATTCCTTTGTCCTTTTTGGGTACGTGAATATCGTAGGAAACCTTTGCTTTTACCGCAGGGACGGCTGTTTTTGCAATGTCGGAAACATAATATCCCTTCTTTGGAACGGTATAAATATACCCTTCACTGATCAACTGGTCATACGCATTTTGAATCGTAATGGTACTAATTCCGTTGTTGTTGGCAAAAGTCCGCTTCGATGGCAACTTCTCATGAGCCTGCAGTTTTCCTTCGGTAATGTCGTTCTTAAGGCACTGATAAATATGCAGATAAAGCGGTCCTTCCACATTTTGCAAATCGTATGTAAGCATGTATTCTCCCTATTCTGGCATTTAAATTTATATTGTTTTGATTATTTTTTTATGTCCAGTTTTATTATAAGATGGGACACAACAATAAGCAAGGAGGTTTTTCACCAATGAACAACACACAATACGAATTAAATAAAGGACTGGCTCAAATGTTAAAAGGTGGAGTGATTATGGACGTTACCACTCCGGAACAGGCAATCATCGCACAGGAAGCAGGTGCCTGCGCAGTTATGGCCCTGGAGCGTATTCCTGCCGACATCCGTGCTGCAGGCGGTGTTTCCAGAATGAGCGATCCTAAGATGATAAAAGGTATTCAGGAAGCAGTCAGCATTCCTGTTATGGCAAAATGTCGTATCGGCCATTTTGTAGAGGCACAGATTCTGGAAGCCATTGAAATTGATTACATCGACGAATCTGAGGTACTTTCCCCTGCCGATGATATTTACCACATTGATAAAACAAACTTCAAGGTACCGTTTGTCTGTGGTGCAAGAGATCTTGGGGAGGCACTTCGCCGTATTTCCGAAGGCGCTTCCATGATTCGTACCAAGGGAGAACCGGGCACCGGAGATGTAGTCCAGGCAGTTCGCCATATGCGTAAAATGAACGGAGAAATCCGAAAAGTCTGCGCTCTTAGTAAAGACGAGTTGTTTGAGGAGGCAAAAAAGCTTCAGGTTCCTTATGAACTTCTTTCCTACGTTCATGAAAACGGCAAACTTCCGGTGGTGAACTTCGCCGCAGGCGGTGTGGCTACCCCGGCAGATGCAGCCTTAATGATGCAGCTTGGCGCGGAAGGTGTGTTTGTCGGAAGCGGTGTTTTCAAATCCGGCAATCCAAAGAAGAGAGCCAGTGCCATTGTACAGGCGGTTACCAACTATAAAGATGCAAAACTCATTGCCAAATTATCCGAAGACCTTGGAGAAGCCATGGTGGGTATTAATCCATCGGAAATCAAAATCATAATGGAAGAAAGGGGTAAATAAATGCGAATTGGAGTAGTTGCAGTACAAGGCGCCTTCTTGGAACATGAAAAAATGTTGAAAGAGCTTGGCGCAGACTGTGTCGAAATCCGTCAAAAAAAGGACCTTGAGGGAATAGACGGATTCATTTTTCCCGGCGGTGAAAGCACGGTGCAAGGCAAACTTCTGAAAGAACTGGACTTGTTTGACCCGATACAAAAAGCCATTTTTAACGGTATGCCTGTGCTGGCCACCTGCGCCGGTTTAATTTTACTTGCAGAGCATCTGGAGCAGGATTCCACCACCCACTTGCAAACCTTGCCGGTTACGGTAAAACGTAACGGATACGGAAGACAGCTTGGCAGTTTTAAGGCCTACGGCACTGTGGATGACATGAAAAATGTCCCTTTGGTATTTATCCGCGCTCCTTATATCACGGAAGTAAAAAAAGAGGTAAAAATTTTATCTTATTATGAGAATCGAATTGTGGCCGTGCAGTACAAAAATCAAATCGGGCTCTCTTTTCACCCCGAAATGACAAAGGATACCAGAATTCATGAGGCATTTTTAAAATTAGTAAAATCAGGTAAAAATTAGCTCTTTTTTCCTATTAATAATGGGGCATTAATCAGATTTAATTTTTCCTTGAAAAACTTTTATTTTCTCAATCTTGTTCTACTCTTTAGAAAATGTTAACATATCGTGGAGATTTTTTTTAAGAATCTTTGAATTAGTGTTACATTTTGGAGGAAAAACAATGAACATGAAAAAAAACCTGGGTGTGTTTACTGCAACATCCATAGTAGTCGGCTGTGTAATCGGCGCAGGAGTTTTCTTTAAACCTTACGCAATTTACAATGCAACCGGCGGTGCCCCGGGAATGGGTATTATTGCCTGGGTAGTTGGTGGTATCATGAGTTTACTTGGTGCCCTTACCTTCGCAGAAGTAGCTGTATTAATTCCAAAAACCGGTGGAATGGTTGAATATTTGGATCAGGCTTTTAATCCTGTCATCGGCTTTTTAGCCGGCTGGATGCAGGTAGTTATTTTCTATCCGGCATTTATTGCAGGATACGGGGTAAAAGTAGGTTCCGAACTTGGAGAGTTCTTCGGAAAACAGTACGAACTTCCCATTGCAATGGCTGTAATTATTGCCGTAGTTCTTTTGAACATTGTAGGTTCAAAGGCTGCCGGCGGAATGCAGGTCATTGCCACAGTATGTAAATTAATACCATTATTTATCTTAATGATTTTTGGTTTTGTACTTGGAAGCGGCGGACATCCAATCATCACTCCTCTTGTAGGACCTGAAACATCCCCTGCAGGAGCACTTGGTTCCACACTTTTAGCTGTATTATTTGCCTTTGAAGGTTGGACCAACGTTGGTGCCATCGCAGGTGAAATGAAGAATCCTGCAAAGGATCTTCCACGTGCCATCATCGGTGGTGTATCCATCATCATGGCAGTCTACTTAGTATTAAATATCGCTTATCTTTGGGTTATTCCTGCCAACGAATTAATGCTTTTGGAATCTCCTGCAGCAGCAGTTGCCATGAAGCTTTTCGGACCTGTTGGCGGTAACTTGATCAAAGTTGGAATTATTATTTCCGTAATCGGAGCCTGCAACGGATTCCTTATGTCAGGATCACGTGTTGCTTACCTTCTTGGTGAAAAAAACACACTTCCATTCAGCAGCAAACTTGGTGCGCTTAACAAAAACCAGGTACCTGCAAACGGCATTATTTTAATGGGCTTCTTAGCATGCCTTTACTCCTTAAGCGGACAGTTTGATATGTTAACCAACCTTGCAGTATTCTCCTGCTGGGTATTCTATACATTAACCTTTGCCACTGTTTTCGTATTCCGTAAAAAAATGGCAGATGTGGAGCGTCTTTACAAAGTGCCGGGCTATCCTGTAGTCCCGATTCTTGCCATTGGCGCCGGACTTTACGTTATTTTAAGTCAGCTGTTTTTATCCGGAAAAGAAGCCATGCTTCTTTCTCTTGCAAGTATTGTGATTACCTTACTTGGACTTCCGGTATACTATCTTGTTAAAAAGTACAGCAAATAATAAAATAATATATGGAGAAGTTTCCACCGGAGACTTCTCCTTTTTTTGTGCCTTATGATATACTCTTTCTAGATACTATGAAAAAAGGAGATTTTATGTCCGTCAAACAAGATGTATTAAAAACCTTAGAACTACATAAAGGAGAAAGCATTTCCGGAGCCCAACTTGCCAAAGAACTAAACGTAAGCAGAAATGCCGTATGGAAAGCCATCAACGCCTTAAAAGAAGCAGGTTATCCCATAGCATCCGTTACCGGAAAAGGCTATCAGCTTTCCCAGACCAGTCATATTCTTTCCAGGGAAAGCATCAATGCCCTTTTACCCAAAGAGCTTCCTATTATGGTAGAAGAATGTGTCTCCTCCACCAACCGGGAACTGATGAAACTGGCAGAAGACGGTGCCCCTAATGGCACGGTGCTGATTGCCAAGGAACAAACGCAGGGCAGAGGTCATGACGGCCATGATTTTTACTCTCCAAAGGGAACCGGCATCTATTTAAGTATTCTCATTCGCAGCGAACAGCTTTTGGCAAGCCCGAGATTTTTTACCATTGCTGCCGCTGTGGCAACTGCAAAGGCCATTGAATCCACTGTGGGAAAACCTGTAGACATCAAATGGGTCAACGATCTTTTCATGAATGGCAAAAAGGTCTGCGGCATTCTTACCGAAGGCGCCATGGACATGGAGCGTGGGGATTTTCGCTATATTGTTGTAGGTATCGGCATCAATTTCTGTGCCCCAAAAGACGGGTTTCCGGGGGATTTAAATCAAATAGCCACAGGTATTTTTTCCAATGAAAAAGAGGCCTGTGACAAGGAAATTCCTTGTATCGCAAACCTCTTAACTCAATTTATGTCACTGTATGATTGTATGAAAAATGATGATTACAGTTTTACAAATGAATATGTAAAGCGAACTCTGGTAAAAGGTGCCACCCACATCGACCATAACGGATATCTTCATTATACAGATGTGACAGGCACCAACAAATTGTTACGCTCTTCCCGGGATTTGACCCTCTCTAAGTAAAACCGGACGCAAACGATAGGCCAATGCAGCTCCAATCACAGTCAAAATGCAGTCTCCCGGAAAATCAATAGGGAAACAATCCAAAAAGATGGCCAACATGGCCACATTGGAATTACCTGCAAAATATTTAGTAATTACATATTCGTAAGGAAGTCCGATTCCATAACAAACAATCAAACCGCATACGCATGCAAGCCAATAGCCTTTTATGCTGTTGGTTTTTGTTTTTTCTACAATAAATCCAACCGCAAAAGCAGTTGCTGCAAAACCTACCAGGTAGCCAAAACTTGCACGTACCACATAGGCAAGTCCACCGCCTGCGGCAAATACCGGAACTCCAATCAATCCAAGTGCAAGGTAGGCTCCCATACTGATTGCCCCCAGTTTACTTCCAAGCAGTAGTCCTGCCATTAAAGCAACCAAAAACTGCAGGGTAAAATAGTCCTCTGAAATCCCCGGAAGAGGCACACCGATTCTTGCCCCCACAATCATCAAAGCCACAAACATGGCCGCTAAGGTTAGTTGTAATGTCTTATTCATTTTCCGTCTCCTTTTAAAATAGTGTTTCTAAACTTTCTTCATCAATATTTAAATCAGAATCTCCTTCTGATACCAGCGCCAAAACAGGACATCCTGTGATTTCCCGGCACATTTTTATATTGTCCTCTTCCATCACATCCCCGGGATGCACATGATTAAAAATCAAACCTTTCACCTTTAATCCATGCTGTTTCATAAAAAAACAGGTCAACACCACATCGTTGATGGTTCCAAGGCCTGCATCCGCCACAATCACAGAGGGAAGATCCAGTTCTTTTACCAACTCCCACAGATACACCTTTCCATTATCATAGGTGATGGGACAGGTAATTCCGCCACTGCCCTCCATCAAAAGATAATCATACTGTTCTGACAGCTGATAAAACTGTTGTTTCACCTTTTGTAAATCAATGGGACAGTTCTCCAGTCTGGCTGCCAAGTGGGGCGATACCGCCATTTCAAACACATAGGGACACATGGACTCTATGGCCTGAGAAATGCCGGATAATTCTTTTACCTCCATAGCATCACCCGGAATCAGGGTTCCTTCCTCATCTCTTACATTTCCACTCATAGCCGCTTTATAGTAGGCAACAGAATGCTGGTTTTCCCTCATCTTCTTTACTAATAAACCGGAAATATAGGTTTTCCCAATATCCGTTCCGGTACCTGTTACAAAAAGTTTCTTACTCATACGCCCATTCCTTTCGTTGATTGATGGTATCATTTTGTTTTATGATTGTCAACCATAATTTAAAATAGGTTGACAATGTTTCTTTCAGGTTATATATTGAATGAGAAACTATGTGGGAGGACCTGAACAATATGAGTATTTCAACAATTGCAACAGAGATTATAAACGGAAAAAGATTAACCAAAAACCAAGATCTCCATATCTTTGAAACCTGTGATTTGCAGGAATTAACTGAAGGCGCAGATCGCATTCGCCGTGCATTTATTGGAAACGATGTGGATTTATGCAGCATTATCAACGGCCGCAGCGGTGCCTGCCCGGAAGATTGTAAATACTGTGCCCAGTCTGTGCATCATCACACCGGATGTGAGATTTATTCCTTTCTTGATGAAGAAACTATAGAAACTGCCTGTAAAAAAAGCAACGACCTGGGCCTTGAACATTTTGCCATCGTAACTGCAGGACGAAAAATGGAGGGGGAAGAATTTGAAAAGGCACTTCAGGTATATCAAACCCTTTCCAAAAAATACAATATTTCTCTTTGTGCCTCTATGGGATTTTTGGACCGTGAGCAGATTCGACGTCTGAAAAAAGCAGGAGTCACCAGATATCATCACAATATAGAAACTTCCGAGGGATTTTTCAAAAACATCTGTACCACCCACACCTTTAAGGACAAGCTTCACACCATTTCCATGCTAAAAGAAGAAGGCATGCAGGTATGTTCCGGAGGCATTATCGGAATGGGCGAAACCTTTATGGACCGTGTGGATATGGCACTGACATTATCAGAACTTCAGGTGCAATCCATTCCTATAAACACCCTGATTCCAATTCCGGGTACACCACTTGAGAACAATAAACCGCTGACCGAAAATGAAATTCTTCGCACCGTTGCCATGTTTCGTTACATAAACCCAACGGCTCATATACGTCTGGCTGCAGGTCGTGCCCTTCTTACCGAAGATGGTAAAACCGCCTTTGAATCCGGCGCATCGGCCACCATTACCGGGGATATGTTAACCACCACCTGCCATGCCACCATCAAAAGTGATTTAGAAATGTTTAAGGGTATGGGTCGCACCCATAAACGCGGTTAAATATTTTTAAATTAGTAGTTAACATTCAATTTCGTAATGAGGATGATATTTTTTTAACGGTAATCTGAGTATTTTTGAGTTTTTATGTGATTTTTTGATTTTCATTCCTACAATAGACCTATCACACATTGTATTATTTTTATCAAAGGTAGCCCTAGTATAGGCTACTAAGTATTTGGGGGTTTTATTACTATGAATGAAAATCAGAAGAAGCTTGGGCTTCTCTCTTTGATTGCAATGATCATTGGATCAACAATCGGAAGTGGAGTCTTTACAATTACCGGCGATATGGCTGCCAACGGCGCCCATACCGGTGCAATCGTGATCGGATGGATCATCTGTGGACTTGGTATTTACTGTTTACTGCAATGTTTTTCCGGATTAAACGGAGAACGTCCTGACCTTGTAAGTGGTATTTTTAGCTATGCAAGAGAAGGCTTCGGCGAGTACATGGGATTCATTTCTGCTTACGGTTATTGGGTAAGCGCTCTTTTCACAAATGTATCTTATCTGGCGTTGTTATTCACAACCATGAACACCTTTATTCCAATTTTTGGAAACGGAAGCAACCTTATTTCCACAATTCTTGGATTGGTAATTGTTTGGATTGCCTGCCTTGTTGTTCTTCGAGGCGTAAAAGAGGCAGCGGTTCTCAACATTTTTACCACCATTGCAAAATTAATTCCGCTTTTCGTATTTATTATTGCAGTTATTGTGGTTCGTGCTTTTGATCCGGCAGTATTTATGCACAACTTCTGGGGTGCTGATGAAATGCCTGTTCTTGCACAGATTAAAGCTACTTCATCTTCCACAGTGTGGTCCTTTATCGGAGTTGAAGGTGCGGTTGTTCTTTCTACACGTGCTAAGAATTCAAAAGACGTTACAAGATCTACTTTTATCGGATTTGCTTGTCTTTTCATTATTTACGTATTAGTTGCACTTCTTTCCATGGGTGTAATTCCTCACGAGGAATTGGCAACAATGGAAAACCCACAGTTGGCCGGAATTCTTTCTGCAGCCGTTGGTCCTTGGGGTGCTCTCCTTGTTAAGATTGGTATTATCCTTTCCATTATCGGTGCTATGCTTGGATGGACCATCCTTACGGTAGAGGCACCTGCAGCAGCAGCACAGCAGGATATTTTCCCGAAGCGATTTGGAAAGATGAATAAATTTGGTGCACCATCTTTCACCTTGATTTTAACCACATTTATTATTTCATTTTTCATTGTTCTTGGTTACTTTAGTACAAAGGCTTATTTGCTTTTCTACAACTTATGTGTATCCATGATTATGTTGCCATATTTATTCAGTGCAATGTTCTATTTTAAAATGGGAATTACCGGCAAAGGATTTGAGCACGGTAAATTTAGTGTGACCCATGCAAAGATTTTTGGATGCCTTGGAACCATCTACGGTTTATGGATGATTTACGCAAGTGGACTTAGTTACATTCTTGTAACCACCACACTTTATGCACCGGGTATTTACATTTACTACAAAGCTCGTAAGGAACAGGGTCTTAGCACCTTTGATCATAATTATGAGAAATACCTTGCAGCAGGTATTACACTTCTTGGAGTGCTCTCCATTGTATTACTTGTTACAGGTAAAATCGTTTTGTAATCATATCAATTCCTTTATATAACCAAGCGAAAAAGATGCTCCCCCTTTGGGAAGCATCTTTTTCAATTTATTGGATTAGCTGAATAAGTTTTTTACTCTTTCAATGAAACCTAATTTTTCTTCTTTTACCTCTTTTTTTGCCACCTTAGGTTTTTTAATGTCCGGTGTGGTAATGGTGAACTGTACCGCATTGATGTTTTCATTGTTTTTATCCTCAAAGGAAACAAGTTCAAAATCCTTTACGTAATCGCTCATCATCTCATTGATTTTTTCTTCTGTTTTTTCCGGTATCTGGGATACACCCTCATTCATTTGAGCTGTTCCCTTTTTCAATTTACAAGCTCCTCCATATAATTCAGAGCCGCTATCGGAAAGTTGATTCATGCCATCTGAAAGCTGATCTACTCCGTCACTAAGCTTGCTTACTCCGCCGGTATATTCTTTTAATCCCCGGTCAAACTCTGAGTAATTTTTATCTATGAAACTAACGCCTCCGATATAGGCATCCAATCCTTGATCATATTGAGAATAGCTTTTTGCCAAAGCAGCTGTCATCTGTTTCAGATAGGCTGCATCTTCTTTTGATAATCCGGACAAATCCATACTATTTACTTTCTTTTCTAAGCTATCCAGGGACTGGTTGATTTTACCGGAACCGGACTGCAGCTGTTTTCCGTTTTTCCCAAGCTGATCCAGTCCCTTTGCAATCTGACCGGATCCTTTACTGATAGAATTTCCGCCTTTTGCTACCTTGGCAAAATTTTTGTTTACTGTGCCAAGTCCCTGATTTACTTTATTGACTCCTGCAATGTACTGTCCGGTTCCGTCCTTAAACTCTCCTACGCCCCCATCCAAATCAGCTACCCCATCGGTTAAAAGTGACATATCATCCAGCATGCTGTCACTATCGGGCATATCCATGGTCATAGTAAAAGGCAGAGCCGCAATGGATATTGCATCCATTTCAAAATCTTTTTCTCCTGCATCTGCAATGGTCGCATCCTTTGCCTTTACATTTTTGGCCTTTTCATTATTTAAGGACATGGATATCTGCAACATATAGTTGTCATAAAAGGTTCTATCAACCCCCGGTGTCTTTTCGCTGTCGATGGTGATTTTTACTCTTCCATCTGCTCCGGCCAAATTCTTAGGATTTACTTCTTCTCCGTTTAAGTAGTAACGAATTTGGAATTTCCAAGGAAGCTTTCCGTACTTGTTATTGCCCTGGTAATAAAAGTTTCCTTGCTGCCTGCTTTTTTTACTTCAAACTGATTCACAACATACATCTCGTCCAAGTTCCCATTGGCCTTGAGAATACCGTAGATATTCTCGTCTTTTTCATACTTTGCTTCTACACTCTTCGCCTGTACATCCGGCATTTTGATACCTGCAGTATTACCTATTACCAAGGTACCTGCCAAAACACCTGCAACCAGTTTTTTATTCAAATTACTCATATTGTTTGCCTCCTACACGACTGTTTTTTTCTAACAATGCTTTTTTCGCCTTTTTATCTTCCTGCTTAAATTCTGCTTTCCAAGTGGTTCTTTCAATAACCTTATCAAACAATAGCAGCACTGCCGGCAGCAAGGTAATGGAAAGTACAAAGGCAATTACCGCTCCTTTTCCAAGTAACAAACCAAGTGCTTTTACAATCTGCTCGCTGGAAGAAAGTCCCAGGGCAAATCCTGCAATGGCCAGTATGGACGCTGATACCATGGCGGATTTTACCACATTTCCAAGGGTTTTCTCCATGGCCGTTTTCTTGGTATAGTTTTTTCTGTATTTCATATAATTTTCTGTTAACAAAATTGCATAATCAATGGTTGCTCCCATCATAACCGTTCCCACAACCAGATATCCGATGTATGCCAAAGGCTCATTTGTAAAGTACGGCAATGCCATGTTGATCCAGGTTGCAATCTTGATGACCATAATCAATAACAACGGTAACGACAAGGATTTAAACTCAATCATCAAAATGATAAAAATAGCAATAATGGTAATGGTATTTACCCTCTGGTTGTCTGCCTGTACGGTATTTTTCATATCGTACATATTGGCACTTTGACCGCACATATAGATCTCATCTTCCGGATAATATTTTTCTGCAGCCCTTCGAATCTGTTTTACCGCGCGAAAGGCTCTGTCCCCTTCTTCGGCAGTGTCAGTATATACCACAATTCGTGCATATTTATCGGAATAAAACTTCTTGGTAATCTCCTTTCCCAAATAAGCGGATGGTATTTTATTACCCACGGCATTTGCATAAGATACCACCGTATTTACATCTCTGATTTGTTCTAAATCTTTTGTCAAAAGAGCCTCTTTGGTTGAATCACCAACCGGCACCATCATTGCCACAACGGTACTGTCCTCAAAGACCTTGTTTTTCGCCTCTAAATCCTTCTCCAGTCTGCTGCCCTGTGCAGGATCGCCGGAGCCATAAATAAATTCGTTGTTTTTTTGTCCCTGATAAGCCGGAAGTGCAATCACTGCAATCAGTATAATCACCGGGATAAAAACTTTTCTTAAGGCCTTTCCGGAGTTTCTGAAATCCGGAAGAATTCTTTTATGCTTTGTCTTCTCCATCAATTTATCATAGGCAAGTAAGAAGGCCGGCATCAAAAGCATTACACAAATGAAACTTACCGTTACTCCTCGTACCAGAGATACTCCCATATCTCCGCCTACACGAAAGCCCATGGATAAAAGTGCCACGAATCCGAACAATGTGGTTGCCGCACTGGCTGCAATGGATTTAAATGACTCTTTTATGGATTTCACCATGGCATGTTCCATATTGGATTCCAGCTTTTTATTTCGCTCAAAACTATCACACAAGAACACTGCATAATCCAAACTTACTGCCAACTGAAGCATTGGACTTACTGCCATGGTCACATAGGACATTTCTCCGGCAAAAATCTGCAATCCCCAGTTAATACCTACCGCAATTCCTATGGTGGTCAAATATAGAAATGGTTCCACCCAGCTTGTAGTCGATAAAATCAAAACCAGAATAATCAATGGTCCAATCATTGCTATAGATTTAATTGCCTGGGACACTGCCATGTTTTGTGAAATGCTTTGGGTTACTGCATTTCCGGTCACCGATGCGTCATCTCCCACCAAATCGTAAATGGCATTGACTCCGTCTCTTTCCATTCCATCTTCAATGGTTACGTTAAACAATGCATTTTTGTCCTTATAAAACATTTCCACGGTATCTTTATCCTGTACCGCCACCGGTAATGTAATATCTGTCACATCATCCAACCATTCTACATTCTCAACACCTTTTACCTTACTAAGCTTCTCCTTCATCTCAAGTGCTTCCGTCACTTCCAGATCCGGCACCATTACGGAACAATTGGCCATACTCTCATCAAAATTCTCGCTCATTTTATCAATGGCGATGGTTGAGTTGGCGTCCTTTGGTAAATAGTCCATCATGTTATAATTGATTTTTACTCTGGTGGCACATACTACCATGATTACCAGAAAAATCGATGTAACAGCTAATACTTTTTTTCTCTCTTTTACAATCAGATTTGCTATTATTTCCATTTCTTTCCTCCATCCTTTATTGTCTGCTGCTAGGATAAGAAAGGAAAGTAAACAAAAAGTAAATCTGTTTTACCTAAAAAAATGACCATGCTAAAAAAGCATGGTCATCCCAGACTGTAGACAAAGTGGTCTTGAGAGCATAGCTCTCAAGGCCATTTTGTCTTTTTGTGACGGATTTTTATAATAAAGTGGTCAGAAACGACCCCTATCAGGCCATCTCTAACCGCCATTCATGCTTGATTCTTGCAAGT